>JAYUSX010000273.1:0-3941 GCA_043755475.1 Actinomycetota bacterium | reverse complement strand
TCATCGCGGTCGAGCGGATGGGCGCGCCTCCCGGGTGTCTACGCTGCGGCCATGCGTGCAGCGGTAATGCGTGACTGGCGACTCCGAGTCGACGACGTCCCCGACCCCGTGCCCGGGCCCGGGCAGGTTCTCACCAAGGTGCTGGCGTGCGGCATCTGCGGCAGCGACCTGCATCTCCTCGAACACGGAGAGGAGAGCCGCAGGCTGAGCGACGAGCTGAACGCCGATCGTCTCCCCGATCCGATGTCGCCCGTGATGTTCGATCCCGCCAAGGACACGGTGATGGGCCACGAGTTCTGCTGCGAGGTGATCGACCTCGGGCCCGGATGCGAGACCCTGAAGGTGGGCGAGGTGATCGTCAGCATGCCCGTTGCCTTCGACGACTCCGGGCTGCACGGGATCGGCTTCTCCAACGCCTACAACGGCGGTTACGCAGAGTTGATGGTGCTCAACGAGTTGATGGGCTTGAAGGTGCCGAGCGGCTTGCCGATCGACATGGCCGCGCTCACCGAGCCGTTGGCCGTGGGCGTACACGCCGTTGCGAAGAGCCGCATCGCCGGCGGCGATGCGGCGCTCGTGCTCGGTCTCGGCCCGGTGGGGTTGGCCTGCATCGCCGAGTTGAAGATGCGCGGCATCGGACCGATCGTGGCAGCCGACTTCTCCGCCACCCGCCGACGGCTCGCAGAGCAGCTCGGGGCCGACGTCGTCGTCGATCCACGCGAAACACCGGCGATCGAGGCGTGGCGACACATCGACGGCATGCGCCAGCTCGTGATCTTCGAGGCGGTGGGGGTACCCGGGATGATCGAGCAGGCGATGCGCATGGCACCGAAGGATGCTCGGATCCTGGTGGTCGGCGCGTGCATGCAGGAGGACCGCATCCACCCGATGCTCGGCATCTCGCGCGAACTGAACATTCAGTTCGCGCTCGCCTACGAGCCTGCCGAATTCGCGCAGGCCCTCTCGGCGATCGCCGATGGCAAGGTGGACCTGTCACCATGGCTCACCGGCACCGTGGGGGTCGACGGGGTGCCCCAGGCCTTCGCCGATCTGCGGAGCCCCGATCACCACGCCAAGATCCTCGTGGTCCCCGGCCGCTGACACGTCCGTCGGACGACTGGCCCCGGAGACGCTGCCGGTTGAGGCGCGGGTATGTTGCGGCGCATGAGCGACACCTTTCCGCGGCAGTACGCACGCACGCAACGGTTCACGCTCGGCGAGCCGCGCAACGTGCTGGCCTCGGCAGACGGGCTCCGGGCCGTCTTCCTCCGCAGCAGGGCAGGCGACGACCCGGTGAACTGCCTCTGGACGCAGTCGATCGAGGACGGCACCGAGGTGCTGGTCGCCGATCCCGTCGCACTGCTGTCGTCGGGTGACGCCACGGCGGACGCCGATCTCGATGCAGAGCTGCCGCCCGAGGAGCGGGCGCGTCGCGAACGCATGCGCGAGGGGGCCGGCGGCATCACGTCCTTCGCGACCGATCGAGCACACTCGGTCGCAGCGTTCACCCTTGCCGGTCGACTGTTCGTGGCGGGCCTGCTGAGCGGAGCCTCACGCGAGCTCCGCGTCGACGGTCCGGTGTTCGACCCGCGGCCTGATCCCCTCGCTCGACGGCTCGCGTACGTGAGCGGAACGAAGCTGCGCATCGCCGAGCTCGACGGCAGCAGCTGGGAGTTGGCGGGCGAACCCGACGACAACGTCACCTGGGGCAGCGCCGACTTCATCGCCGCCGAAGAGATGCATCGCCTCCGTGGATACTGGTGGAGTCCTGATGGTTCGGCCGTCGCCGCGTGCCGGGTCGACACCTCGCCGGTGCAGCAGTGGTGGGTCGGCGACCCGGCCGACCCGAGACGCGAGCCGACGGTTCTGCGCTACCCCGCAGCAGGCACGGCGAACCCCGAGGTGACGCTGCACGTGCTGGCGCTCGAAGGTGGATCGGTCGAGATCATGTGGGACCGCGATGCGCTCCCCTATCTCGCCACGGTGTCGTGGGCCGGCGCCGGCCGATTGTTGCTGGGAGTGCAATCGCGCGATCAGAAGACCTTCACGGTGCTCGAAGCCGACCCGGTCACCGGCGACACGGCGCCCCTGTTCACCGACATCGACGCCGCATGGGTGGAACTCGTCCCGGGAAGCCCTGCCGTGCTGGACGACGATCGACTCGTCGTGGCCGCGGATCGGGAAGGGCGCCGGTGTCTGCTCGTCGACGGCATCGACATCACGCCTCCCGAGGTGCAGGTGCGATCGGTTGCACACGTCGGCCACGACATCACCTTCATCGGCAACCCGCTCGGCGACGCGACCGTGCAACACGTGTATCACTGGGACGGCGTCTCCGTGAACCAGCTCACGCACGCCGAGGGCATCCACTCGGTGTCCGAGGGTCATCCCTTCATCGTTCGCAGCGCGTCGCTCGCCAGTCCCGGCGCCGTCGTCGGCGCCCCCGGCCGAGCTCCGCTTCGGTCGCTTGCCGAGATCCCGCTGGTCGAGCCGCGGCCGTCACTTCACGAGTTCGGCGACGAGCGCATCGCAACGGCTGTGCTGCTCCCCCGCAACCACGACGGCTCGAAGCTGCCGGTCCTGCTCGATCCGTACGGGGGCCCCCACGCTCAGCGCGTGGTGCAGTCGTACAACGCCTTCCTCAGCTCGCAGTGGTTCGCCGATCAGGGTTACGCCGTGGTGGTCGCCGATGGCCGCGGCACGCCCGGTCGCGGCACCGAGTTCGAACGTTCAGTGCATCTCGACCTTGCCACCGACGCACTGGCCGATCAGATCACGGCCCTCGAGGGGGCAGCGCGCGAGCACCCCGAGCTCGACCTGTCGCGAGTCGCGATTCGCGGCTGGAGCTTCGGCGGCTACCTCGCCGCGCTCGCGGTGCTGCAACGGCCCGACGTGTTCCATGCCGCGATCGCCGGCGCACCCGTGACCGAGTGGCGTCTGTACGACACCCACTACACCGAGCGCTACCTGGGCGACCCGAGCGTCGAAGCCGCCCCGTACGCACGCAACAGCCTGCTCCCGCTCGCCCATCAGCTCACGCGGCCGCTGCTGCTGGTGCATGGGCTGGCCGACGACAACGTGGTCGCAGCGCACAGCCTTCAGTTCTCGTCGGCACTCCTCGCCGCCGGCAAACCGCACGAGTTGCTGGCGCTGGTCGGCGTGTCGCACATGACTCCGCAGGAGGTCGTGGCCGAAAATCTGCTGCTGCACCAACTCGACTTCCTGCGTCGGCGCCTCGGTCGCTGACCCGCGTGCCACAATCGGCGTCATGAGCAAGCAGCTGAAGGATCTCTACGAGGGCATTTCGGTGCATGCGACAGCCGACCGCGAGCACGAAGCGGCGGTGGAGCTGTTGCTGCTCGTCATGATCGTCGACCACCACATCGACAGCGACGAGCTCGACGAGATCCGCACCATCAGCCAGGACCAGGGATTCGAGACGGACACCTTCTCGTTCGACCAGTACCTCGGTCAGGCGATGGCCAAGGTGCGAGCTGCGGTCGCCGACGACGCCGTCGAGGCGTTGCTCGACGACATCGACCATCGGATCACCAGCTCCGTGCTGCGTCACTCGTTGTTCTCGGCCGCCCGCGACGTCGCGGGCGTCGACGAAGCCATCGATGCGATCGAGGAGAGTCTCCTCGGCCAGGTCGCAGCCCGCTTCGCCTGAGACGGTGCGCGGCCCGGGTCGTCGACAGCTAGCGGCGGACGCCCTGCACGAAGCGGTGGTGCCCGGACAGATCCGAGTGCACCTCGACATCTCGCAGGCCTGCCTCGGTGAACAGGGCCATGGTCGCCGCTGCCTGACCGGCGCCGATCTCCATCAGCAAGGTGCCGTCCATCGCCAACCAGCGTGACGCCTCAGCCGCGATCGCGGCGATGTGGGCCAGACCACCGTCGGCCGCGAACAGCGCTTGGTGAGGTTCGTGATCGCGAACGAT
>JAYUSX010000272.1:0-3950 GCA_043755475.1 Actinomycetota bacterium | reverse complement strand
CGGCTTCGTGCTGGCCGCTCACCCAGTTCCGCAGCGCACCCAGGTAGTTGCCCAGATGGACATCGCCGGTGGGTTGGATACAGGAGAGCACGCGGGTCACGTCGGCCAACGCTACCGAGTGAGCTGGGTCGGCCGGGGCTAGTTTTGAGGGCCATGGCGTTCGATGTCGCGACCCCGGTGTACGAGGGACCCTTCGATCTCCTCCTCCACCTCATCCTGAAAGAACAGGTCGACATCTACGAGGTGCGGTTGTCGATCATCGTCGATGCGTACCTGCGCGAGATCGAAAAGATGCAGGGACTCGACCTCGACGTGGCGACGGAGTTCTTGATGATCGCCTCGACCCTGGTGGAACTGAAGGCTCGTCGTCTGTTGCCCGGGCGTGAGGACATCGACCTGGACGACGAGCTGGCGCTGTGGGAAGAGCGAGATCTGCTGCTCGCCCGTCTGCTCGAGTGCAAGACGTTCAAGGACGTCGCCACCGTGTTCGGTCGCTTCGCCGACGATGCCGACCGCAGTTTCCCCCGCGAGAGCGGCCCCGACGACCGGTTCGGTGAGCTGGTGCCGGATCTGATGGAGGGTGTCACCCCGAAACGGCTCCATACGGCCTACATGCGGGCGATCACGCCCAAGCCGGCCCCGCCTCGGATCGATCTGTTCCACGTGGCTCCGGTGCGCGCCAGTGTGGCCGATGCGCTCGTCGAGCTGATGGACGAGCTGCCGCGGGCCGGACGCATCTCGTTCAGCAGGTTGACGAGCGGCCTGGTCGAGCGGCTCGAGGTGATCGTTCGCTTCCTCGCGCTGTTGGAGCTGTTCAAGCAGGGGGCCGTGGAACTCGACCAGACCGAGCGTTTCGGCGACATCGAGATCGTGTGGATGGGCCTCGACGCCCGCGATGAGGAGTCGGTGCTGGCCATCGACGACTACGAAGGCTGATCGGAGTCGGATGATGGTTGACGGACAGGACGAGATGGGCGAGATGAGCGACAGCCACGAGATGGCAGACGGCCACGACATCGACGGCCACGACATCGACGACGACGACATCGACGGAGACGGCGGGTTCGACGTGACGGACGACTTCGAGGAGATCGAGGATCCGACCGAGGACGATCTCCCGCTGACGATGGAGTTCGATCAGCCACAGGGTGGTCGGGCGCCGCTGCCGGGGGTGCCCGACGCCGACACGGTGCGAGCGATCGAGGCGATCGTCATGGTGGCAGTCGAGCCCGTGCCCGCCGAGTTGCTGGCGCAACTGCTCGAGATGCCGACCGTGGTGATCGAAGGCCTGTGCCGTGAGCTCGCCAGCAGCTACGCCGAGGCCGGGCACGGATTCCAGCTGGTGAACGTCGCCGGCGGGTTCCGCTTCCAGTCCCATCCCGACCAGTCGCCGTACGTGGAGCGGTTCCTGCTCGACGGCCAGCGCTCCCGCATGAGCGGGGCAGCCCTCGAGACGCTCGCGATCGTGGCCTACAAGCAGCCGATCTCGCGCGCTCAGGTGGCCAGCATCCGGGGCGTCGACCCCGACGGTGTGCTGCGCACCCTGCAGGCCCGTGGCTACATCACCGAGGTCGCTCGCGACAGCGGTCCGGGGCAGGCGATCCTGTTCGGCACCACGCCATCGTTCCTCGAGAAGTTGGGCCTCGCCTCGTTGGCCGACCTGCCGCCGATCGCGGAGTTCGTCCCCGGGGCCGACGTCGTCGAGGCGCTCGAGCATGGCCTGCGCGTGGAGCCGACGATCACGCCTGGTGCTCCTGACGGCGCATCGTGACCGGCGATCGCGGTCCTCGCGGCGTGGGCGGCGCGGGTGGCCCTGGTGGCCCTGACGAGCGGGTGCCCGAGCCGCCGTTGTGGGAGCAGTGGGCCGCGGCATCGGCGGCGTTGCCGCAAGGCGAGCGGCTCCAGAAGGTGTTGGCGACCCGAGGGTGGGGCAGCCGTCGCGTGTGTGAAGACCTGATCGCATCGGGCCGGGTGACCGTCGATGGCGTCGTGGCCGTGCTGGGACGGCGGGTCGATCCCGACGTCGACCGAGTGGAGGTCGACGGCGTGCCGATCGGCACCAAGGCAGGCTTGGTCTATTACCTGTTGAACAAGCCGACCGGCGTGGTCACCACGGCCCACGATCCGCAGGGACGGCGCACGGTGGTGCAGATCGTTCCCGACGAACCGCGGGTGTATCCCGTGGGCCGCCTCGACGTCAACAGCGAAGGCTTGTTGCTGCTCACCAACGACGGCGAGCTGGCTCAGCGGCTGACGCACCCCAGCCACGGTGTCGACAAGGAGTACCTGGCGGAGGTGTCCGGCGGCAACGTCGCGCTCGGCAAGCTGCGCGCGCTGCGCGAGGGCATCGAGCTCGAAGACGGCATGACGGCCCCCGCACAGGTGTCGCAGCCGTCGCCCGGTGTGTTGCGGATCACGATCCACGAGGGCAGGAACCGCCAGGTGCGCAGGATGTGCGACGCGATCGGTCACCCCGTCGAGCGTCTCGTCCGCGTTCGAATCGGCACGCTGCACGACCGCACGCTGAAGCCGGGCGAGTGGCGCGAGCTCGAGCCGGAGGAGCTGAAGGCGCTGATCGAAGCAGCCGGCGCGCGGGGCACCCCGGTAGATTCGTAGGCCGTGAACGAACCCGCCCACCAGCCGCGCCGCGCCAACATCGCCGGCTTGGGCCTCATCGGCGGTTCCATCGGTCTCGCGCTCGCCGAACGCGGCTGGTTCGTCACCGGTGACGATCTCGATTCGGAGCGGGTCGAACGGGCGATGGCCATGGGGTGCATCCACGCAAGAGGCCTCGATCCAGCTGCCGAGATCACCATCGTGGCGACTCCGGTGCTGGCCGTTGCCGATCAGGTGAAGCGGGCACTGGCCGAGACGGTCGGGGTGGTCACCGACGTCGGCAGCGTGAAGAACGGCATTGCACTCGCGGTCGACGACCCCCGGTTCGTCGGTGGTCACCCGATGGCGGGCAGCGAGCTGGAGGGCCTCGATGGGGCTGATGGCACCATGTTCCAAGGGGCCATCTGGGTCCTCACCCCCACGCCGTCGACCGCCGATCGCACCTTCGCGGCGGTCGCCGCGGTGGTGAAGGAGCTCGGCGCCGAGGTCATCGCACTGCCGCCCGATCGCCACGACGAGGTGGTGGCCGTCATCAGCCACGTCCCACACCTCACGGCGGCGACGCTGATGGGGCTCGCCAGCGGACGGGCCGAAGAGCACGCCGCCCTGCTCCGCCTCGCCGCGGGCGGCTTTCGCGACATGACTCGCATCGCGTCGGGGCACCCTGCGATCTGGCTCGACATCTGCGCCGAGAACCGAACCGCAATCCTGTCGGCCCTCGACGGGCTCATCCTCGGGCTGGCACGAATGCGCGAAGTGGTGGCCGACGACGACCGGGTCGCGCTGCACGGCCTGCTGCAACGCGCCCGCGAGGCACGCGCCAACCTGCCGAGCCGGGTGAATCAACCCGACGAGCTCACCGAGCTGCGCATTCCCATTCTCGACCGTGCGGGAGCCGCGGCCGAGATCTTCACCCTCGCGGCCGAGTTGGGCGTCAACATCGCCAACTTCGAGGTCGTCCACAGCTTGGAAGGCGACCGCGGCATCGCCGTGGTGCTCGTCGACGCCGAACGTGCCGAGTTGTACCGCGGCGGCCTCATCGCGCGCGGCTACCGCCCTGCTGTGCAGCGTCTCGGATGAGCGACCCGATCCACACGTCTGGCCCGCTGGTGGGGCAGGGGAGTGCGGAGGTGTACTCGGTCGTGCCCGCCGGCGAGTCGTTGTCGGCGGTCGTGCACGTGCCGGGGTCGAAGAGCGTGGCGAATCGGGCGCTGATCTGCGCCGCGCTGGCCGACGGTCTGTCCGAGTTGCAGGGTGTGGCCCCTGGCGACGACACCGCCGCGATGCTCGACTGCCTTCGACTCCTCGGTGTCGGTGTCGGTGTGGGAGTGGGC
>JAYUSX010000271.1:0-3966 GCA_043755475.1 Actinomycetota bacterium | reverse complement strand
ATCGCTGCGCCGGCGAGAGCGGCGAGCTTGGTTCGGTAGCCGATCAGCAACAACACGGCAATCACCGTCTCGCCGATCACCGTGAACCAGCCGAAAGCTGCGAAGTTCGGCAGGACGATCTCCTCGGTCAGCCATCTGAAGGGCCCGAAGGTGGAGTTGCGGGCGGCAGCGGCCGAGTACTTGTACAGGCCGCCACCCGATGCCTCACCGAAACCCGGTGGCACCTTCCAGTGCAGGTTGGCCAACCACATCAACCCCAGGATGATGCGGGCAGCGCCGAGCACCGCGCCACGAAGGCGTTGATCGAGATCGGTCGCGCGTTGCTGGAGTGAAGCGAGCATCCGCCCAGCATGACACCGGGATCGAGCGCGTTCGATCAGTTTCGTGTTTGTTTCCGGTCTCTTCCTGACGTGCTTCCGCAACGACCACTAACTTCTGGCCGTGTCCACCGCCGCGCCCGAACTCGACCGTGCGCCAGAAGCGGCGAGCGGACGTCATCGTTGGCGACGGGTTCGGATCGGTCTGGTGGCCGCCTACCTGATCGGGTACGTCGTGTGGTTCGCCACGAAAGGGCTGATCATCGATCGCATCTCGGTGCTGATCTCGGTTGCCGTGTTGCTGATCATCGTCCAGGTCGGGCGGTCGAGGCGGACGTGGGCGGTGCTGGCGATCGACTTCGTGTTGTACACCGCGATGTGGATCGCCTACGACGAGACCCGTGGCGCTGCCGATCGAGTCGGATCGCCGTTGCAGGTGGAAAGCGTCAGGAACATCGATCGGTTCATGTTCGGCGGGGTCGATCCCAACGTGTGGCTGCAGGACCGCTTCTACTCGGCAGAGCACGTGCGGTGGTACGACGTCGTCGCCTCTGTCGTCTACTACTCCCACTTCGTCGTGCCGGTCGCGGTGATCGTGACCTTGTGGATCCGCCGGCGCGCCCAGTGGGTGCTCTTCATGCGCCGGTTCGCCACCGTGCTCGCGATCGCCTGTGTCTCGTTCGTCTTGCTCCCTACGGCTCCACCGTGGATGGCGGCCGGTGGTTCCAAGGCCATCCCGCTGGATGCACTGCCGCCGCTCGCGCGGTCCGTCGGTCGAGGTTGGGACGCACTGAACCTCGACTCGTTCGTGCACGCATGGGAGACCGGTCGCGATTGGGCGAACCCGGTTGCAGCCATGCCGTCATTGCACGCCGCGTTCTCGCTCTTCGTCGTGGTGTTCTTCCTCCCGAGGGTCCGGCGTCGATGGGTGAGGGTTGCGTTGCTCGCCTATCCAGTCGTGATGGGGTTGGCGTTGGTGTACGTGGCCGAGCACTGGGTGATCGATCTGATCGCCGGATGGGCGTGTGTGGGCGCATCGTTCGCGATCTGGGGGATGATCGAGCGGCGACTGGCGGCGCGCCGACATCGGCCCGACACCACCCATCTCGATCCGATGGGCACATCGGAGGCGGCCACCGCAGAAGAACCGATCACCGAAGGAGCACAGGAATGGACAGAGCAACCGGCGTGACCACCCACTCGGCGTTGCACGGCGGTGACGGCGGTGACGGCGCTGTCGGTGTCATCGGTGGCTCCGGCTTCTACGAGTTCATGGACGACGTCACCGAGATCGAGGTGCACACGCCCTTTGGCGCGCCCTCGTCGCCCGTGTCGATCGGTTCCATCGGCGGGCATCGGGTGGCATTCCTGGCCCGACATGGTCGTGGACATCAGTTCGCCGCTCATCGAGTGCCGTACCGGGCCAATCTGTGGGCGATGCATTCGGTCGGTGTGCGCACCCTGATCGCGCCGTGTTCGGTCGGGTCGCTGCAGCCCGACATCCACCCCGGCCAGATGGTGGTCATCGACCAGGTGATCGATCGCACCTGGGGGCGTCGCGACACGTTCCACGACGTGGGCGGTCTCGAGGAGGAACCGGGCTCCAGAGGCCCGGTGCACCATCAGAGCTTCGCCGACCCCTACGACGCAGGGCTGCGCGCCGAGTTGATCTCGGCGGCGCGCCGCACCGGCGTCGATGTGATCGACGGCGGCACGATGGTCGTGATCAACGGGCCCCGATTCTCCACCCGCGCCGAGAGCCGTTGGTTCCGTGCCATGGGCTGGCACGTGGTGAACATGACCGGCTACCCCGAGTCGGTGCTCGCCGCCGAACTGGGCATCCGCTACGCCGGCCTCGCACTGGTGACCGACTACGACGCCGGGGTCGATGGCCACGCTCCCGTCACGATGGACGAGGTGTTCGCGATGATGCGTGCCAACGTCGAGCGGGTGCGCAACGTGATCATCGAGGCGATCTCCACCGGCTACGACGCACTGACCGCGACGCAGTAGCCCGCCCGGACGCGGAAGAATCGACCCGGGCCGCCCCGCCGACGATCAGGCAATAGCTCAGTCCGCAGTTCAGTCCGGAGGGTCGACTGCCGATGATGGCTCATGCGACAGGCGCTGAATCGACGATCCTCGCGGACCCGCTCGCTCGTGTGGGCCCTCACGTGGGGCCTTCTGGTCGCCGGCCAACTGACTGCATCCCTCGTTCCGGGTGACGATGTGTTGTGGGAGAGCCCGCTCGCGCTGTTCCTGATCGTCGTCGTGGCTGCATCGGCATGCGCTGTCGCGGCCGGCATCGTGGTCGTGGTTGCCTGGCGGGACGACACGGCGGAGTTGGGAATGCTGGGTGCGTTCACGATGGCGGTGTCGTTGCTGCCGCTCGTGCACGGCATCACCACCCCTGGCATCTGGTATGGGCCGAACGACGCCACGATGTCGTCGGTGTTCTGGGCGTTGCCGATCGCATCGATCGTGGCGGTGCCGTTGCTCGCACCTCGCTCGGCCTGGGCGCGGGCTGTCACCCGACGTTGGCGTGTGCTGGTGGCCGGTCACCTCGTGCTCATCGGCGCGGTGAGCGCCGGGTTGCTGGTCTCACCATCGCTGCTTCCCGTGTGGCCGATGAGCAGCTTCACCGCCATCGCCGTCGCGGTTGCCTCGATGTCGGTATGCGTGGGGCTGTCGTACCGGCAGCTGCGCCTCTCGGTGATCGCAAACTCGTCGAGACCGTTCGCGGTGGCCGTGGGATTCGCGTTCGTCGGGGTCTCGAGCCTGGTGTGGGTAGGACGTGCCCCATTCACCGCTGGCTTCTGGCTCGCCCACGCGCTCGACATCGGCGGTGTGCTGTTGGTGACGGTTGGAGCTGTCGTTGCGCTGCGCCAGCAGGAAGACCTGCGCGAGATGCTCCGCCCGCTCACCGTGCACACGCCGCTGGCCGCATTCGAACTCGGTCTTGATCCGTTGGTGCACCGATTCGTCGCCTCGCTGGAGACGAAGGACCCGGTGACCCGCGACCACGTGGTGCGATCGGCGGAGTTGGCCATGGCCGTCGGCGACCAACTCGGGATCGCGGCGCGCGACCTTCATGCGCTCGGGTTGGGGGCGTTGCTGCACGATCTGGGCAAGCTCACCATCCCCGATGGGATCCTGAACAAGCCAGACCGCCTCGATGCCGACGAGTTCCAGATCGTGCAGGGTCATGCGGCGGCAGGCGAACGATTGGTGCGCGAGTCGAGCGTGCTCGCAACGATCGGGCCGATCGTTCGGGGCCATCACGAACGACTCGACGGGCGCGGCTACCCCGACGGCCTGGTGGGCGATGCCATCCCGCTGCTCGCACGCATCGTCAGCGTGTGTGATGCCTTCGATGCCATGGCCGAGACGCGGCAATATCGAGTGGGGATGGGCGCCGAGAAGGCGATCTCGATCCTGCGCGAGCACGCCGGATCACAATGGGATCCACAGGTGGTCGACGCACTCGTCGTCGTCGTGGAACGCCAGCGCGCCGAAGTCGGTCGACTCGATCAGGTCGGCCGGGTGCAGGTGCCTCAGCTCGATGCCGTTGCTCACGTGGTGAGCTGCGGATGCCAGGACTCGCTGCCCGATGAGGTGTTGTCGGCTCTGGTTCGATCGCGGGACTGAG
>JAYUSX010000270.1:0-9949 GCA_043755475.1 Actinomycetota bacterium | reverse complement strand
CCCTCATCGCGCTGCTGCGACCCGACGCATCGCGTTGGGTCGGTCTCGGCGTGCTCATCGGCGTCAGCTCGGCACTGGCCCTGACCGGACCTCTGGTGGTTCGCCACATCGTCGACGTGGCGGTCGACGGTGCGGGCCGTTCCCAGCTCGTACGGCTCTCGCTCGTCTTCCTGGCGGTGGCGCTCGCGGCACAGATGATCAACGTCGCCGTCACCTGGTTTGCCACCGTCACGGCGTGGCGCACCACGAATCAGATCCGCATCGATCTCACCCGCCACGTCCTCGGTCTCGACCACGAGTTCCACCGCACCCACACCCCAGGCGAGATGATCCAACGGGTCGACGGAGACGTCACGTCGGTCAGCGAGTTCCTCGGGCGAGTCGTGCCACGCTTCGCCGGCGCCGCGTTCGTGGTGATCGGCATGATCCTCGTCCTCGCCGTGGTCGATTGGCGGCTGGCACTCGGGGCGCTCGGCTACGTCGCGCTCTCCGGTTGGGCGGTGGTGCGCAGTCGCCATCGAGCGGTCGGTGAATCGTCCGACGAGATGGGCTCGTACGCACGCCTCTACGGCGGGATCGAAGAGCGACTGACCGCAGCGGAGGACCTGCGCGCCAACGGCGCAGCCACCCACGCGATGTGGCGTTTCGTGGAGGACAGCACCGACGCCATGGCGAGCTCCGTGCGGCGCGAGCGAGCCTTCCTACGGATGTGGTGGATGGTGCAGACCTCGGTGGCCGGCGGTTCGATCTTGTCGTTGCTCGTGGGCACGGCGCTCGTGGCGCGCGACGTGATCAGCGTGGGCACGGCGTTCTTGCTGTTCCAGTACGTGTTATTGCTGTCCCGACCGCTGGAGGACGTCGTCGATCAACTGGAGACGGTGCAGAAGGCGAACGGGGCGATGGTGCGTGTGATCGACCTGCTTGCCGTCCGGCCCGGGATCGACGATGGTGGCACGACATGCCCGGCCCCCGGGCCGCTGTCGATCGGGTTCCGCAGGGTCACCTTCGACTACAGCCATGCACCCGACGCCGCCAGCTCATATGCCAGCCTCGGCGACGAGGATGCATCGCGCCGCTTGTCCACCGGCGCCGATCGGGTGCTCGCCGACATCGACATCGCGATCGCTGCCGGCCGGTCGGTCGGTGTGGTGGGTCGCACCGGCAGCGGCAAGACGACGCTGTCGCGATTGGTGCTCCGCTTGGTCGATGCAAGCGCGGGCGAGGTGTCGCTCGGCGGGGTCCCGATCAGGGACATCCCGCGGCACGAACTCCGTCGACGCGTTGCTCTGATCCCACAGGAGGTCGAGCTGTTCACGGGTTCGGTGCGCGACAACGTGACGCTGTTCGATCCCGCACCGAGCGACGACGCAGTGTCCGCGGCGCTGAGCCAGGCCGGCCTGCAGGCGCTCGTGGACGGCGGGATCCACCGTGAGCTGGGTGCAGGCGGCACCGGCCTCTCGGCAGGCGAAGCACAGCTGCTCGCGTTCGCGCGTGTGTGGCTGCGCGAGCCAGATCTGGTCGTGCTCGACGAGGCGACCGCACGCGTCGACCCGACGACGGAGGCAAAGCTCGAAGCCGCGATCGCCCGGCTGCTGCGCGGCCGCACGTCGCTGGTGATCGCCCATCGACTGTCGACGCTGCGCCACGTCGACGAGATCATCGTGCTCGACCACGGCCGGGTGGTCGAGCACGGCATCCGCTCCGATCTGGTCGCTGACGACGGCAGCCGTTTCCATCGCCTGCTCGAACTTGCGCTCGACGAGGACGCCGGGGGACGCAGCGACGGCGGCCCGGCGACAGCCGGATCGGAGGTGACGGTGTGAACGTCTGGCGGCTGACCTGGCGCGCATCGCAGCATCGACCGCGCACGTTCTGGTTGGGCTGGGGCCTGTTCGTGCTGTTCTTCACCTTCCCGGTGGCGACCGGTTGGCTGCTCGGCACCGGCTTCGATGCGCTCTCCGAAGGTCGCAGTCGTGAGGTCTACGTGATCGCGGCGTGCATCGCCGTGCTGGAGTTCTCGCGCATGGCCACCATCCATGCGGGAGCGCTGGTGTGGACCCAGGCGTGGGTGCACATCCAGACCTTGCTGCGCGCCAACATGCTGGTCGCGCAGATGGCCAGCGGTGGACCTGAAGCCGGTCAGCCGGTCGGTTCGGCCGGCGAGGCGATCACGCACTTTCGCGACGATGCCGAGGACGTGGCGATGCTCGTCGACGGCATCCTCGACGTGAGCGCCGGACTGGTGTTCACCGTCGGCGCCTCATTCATCCTCGGCTCCATCGACGCTCGAGCCGCCGGGGTGCTGCTCATCCCGCTGGCCAGCGTTGCACTGGCGACGCGCACCCTCGACTCGAAGATCAAGCAGTTCCGCACTGCCGACCGTGCAGCCGCAGCGTCGGTGAGCGGCATGATCGGCGATGTGATGGCGGCCGCGACGACGGTGAAGGTGAACGACGCGGTCGACACGACGATCGCCCGCCTCCAGAGATTGGTCGATGCGCGTCGTCACACCGCGGTTCGTGACCGTGTGCTCGACGAGAGCGTGTGGGCCTTCAGCCAGGGAGCGGCCGATGTGGGTCTGGGACTGGTGCTGTTGGTGAGCGCAGGGGCGATGGCCTCGGGCGAGTTCGCGGTGGGCGACCTGGCGATCTTCACGGCCTACCTCGGTTGGCTCAGCTTCTTGCCGCGCATGATCGGGCGGATGCTGGCGCGGCGCAAGCAGGCTGGCGTGGCATTTGGTCGGATGAGCCGGCTCGTCGCGGACAAGGCTGCACACAACACCGTCCGCGATCGCGATCTGCCCATCGCGGCGCGCGACCTTCGCGTGCGGCCGACGACCGTCAGACCCGACCGGGTCGCTCTCGACGAGCTCGAGGTTCGTCATCTCCGGGCCGAGTATCCGGGCGGCGCCGGGGTGCACGACGTGTCGTTCGTCGTCCACCGCGGGAGCTTCACCGTGATCACCGGCGAGATCGGCTCGGGCAAGAGCACCCTGCTGCGCGCGCTGCTCGGCCTCGCCGCCCACGCCGACGTCTCGGGTGAGGTCCGTTGGAACGGTTCGGTGGTGGATGACCGGGCTGCGTTCCTCGTGCCACCCAATGCTGCCTTCCTGCCGCAGGTGCCCCAGCTCATCTCCGACTCGCTGGCCGACAACGTCGCCCTCGGGCCGATGGACGAGTCGGCACTGGCGCTCGCATTCGAGCTGGCCGAGGTGCACGCCGACATCGAGGAGATGTCGGACGGCATGCACACGCTCATCGGCCCCCGCGGGTTACGTCTGTCGGGTGGCCAACGGCAACGCGTGGCAACAGCCAGGGCGCTCGTGCACGCTCCCGAGCTGGTGCTCCTCGATGATCTGTCGAGCGCACTCGATGTGGAGACCGAGTTGAAACTGTGGACCAACCTCGCCGCGGCGGGGTTGACGGTCGTGGCGGTGTCGCACCGGGCGGTGGCGTTCGACCGTGCCGATCAGGTGCTCCGGCTGGAGAACGGCCATCTCGTCTGATCGACCCTTCGCGTCGGGCTCACAGGGCCAGCTCCACGGCTCCGAGCGAGATCGCTGCCACGAGCACCCAGCTGGCGGCGCCGAGCACGAGCGGCCGGCCGCCGAGCGTGCGCAACCGGCGCCACACCACCTGACTGCCGAGTCCGACGAGACCGGAGCCGATGAGGAAGGTCTCGAGATGCTGGGCGAGATCGAGTTGCGACGCCGAGAGCACACCCGTCGACCGGATCGCCGCAGCGGCGAGGAAGGCCACCACGAACCAGGGCAGCACCGGCGGGCGGGCAACCGCATCGATGTCGGCCACGGCAACGCCCATGGCTGCTCGGCGCCGTCGCGACTCGACGGCCACGATCGCGAGCAGCGGGGCCAGCATCGCAACGCGCGTGAGCTTCACCACCACCGCCGTCTCGAGGGCCACGTGATCGCGCGTCGAGGCGGCGGCCACCACTTGGCCCACGTCGTGGACCGACGCGCCGACCCATGCCCCGAACATCTCACTCGACAAGCCGAACAGGTGCCCCAACCCGGGCAGCACTCCGATCGCCAGCGAGCCGCAGAGCGCCACCAAGGCGATCGAATAGGCAACCTCCTCCTCGGTCGCGTCGGAGAAGGGTTCGGCGGCGGCGATGGCCGAGGCACCGCAGATGGAGTAGCCCGTTGCCACCAACATCGACAGACCGGGTGACAACCCGAGCAGCCGGCCGAGCAGCCGGGTGCCGACGAACGTGACGATCACGACCATCATCACCACTGCGAGCAACCGCAGGCCGAGACCGAAGATGTCGCCGAGCGCGAGACGCAGGCCGAGCACCACGATGCCCACGCGCAACACATGCCGTCCCGCGAAGCGCAGCCCGGCCGGCGAACCGCCGCTGCGCCACCGGAGGTTCCCGATCACCACGCCCACGAGGACGGCGACCACGTGCGCCGAGACCGACGGGCTCCATTCGTGCACCGCCATGCCCACCACAGCGCCGCCGGCGGCGAGCGAGAGGCCCACCACCATCGAGGCGCGGCTCGTCGAGCCCGACGGTGGCCGACGACCACGGTCGATCGCAGGCACGGTGGTGGTCACGACCACATGGTGAACGGTCTCCCGGGTGCCGTGAACCCCGAGATCTCCTGGATGCCATAGGCTGTGCCTATGACCAACGAGTCACCGAGCATCGTGCGCATCGACGACCTCGTCGGTCTCGAACTGTTCATCGACACGATCAGATTCGGCAGCATCTCGGCTGCCGCCCGCCACCATCGGCTGTCACAACCATCGGCGACAGAACGTCTCCGCCAGCTGGAACGACGGTTGGGCGTCGAGCTGCTCCGTCGCGGCCCGAGCGGGTCGGTACCCACCCCGGAGGGCCACGCGGTCGCGGAATGGGCTCACGACGTGCTGGGCGCGATCGACAGGCTCGCAGCAGGTGTGAGCGCGCTGCGACACAGCGCCGAACGGCATCCGCTGCGGATCATGGCCAGCCTCACGGTGGCCGAGTACGTGCTCCCCCGCTGGCTCCACGCCCATCGTGCAACCGGTGGTGTGCCGGTCGATCTCGCCGTCGGGAACTCCGTGGCGGTCGCTCGCGCGGTCGGCGCCGGCGAGGTGCTGCTCGGTTTCGTCGAGTCGCCCCGACGGTTTCCCGGTCTGTCGTCCGCGATCGTCGGTGGCGATGCCCTGACGGTGGTCGTCTCGCCGGATCATCCATGGGCCAGGCGCCGCACACCGCTGTCCCCTTCGGATGTGGCATCGGCACCGCTGCTCTTGCGTGAACAGGGTTCGGGCACCCGCGATGCATTCGAGGCGGCGGTCGCGGCGGTCGGTCTCGAGCTGGCCGAACCCTTGGCCGTGTTGGCATCGACCACCACGTTGAAAGCCGCAGCGATGGCCGGGGATGGGGCGTGCGTGCTCAGCGAACTGGCCGTCGCGGGCGAGATCGCCGCCGGTTCATTGGTGGCGGTGCCGGTTGCTGGACTCGAGTTGCGCCGTGAGTTCCGTGCGTTGTGGCGCCCCGCTGACGCCGATGCCGAAGTGCACCGCTTCGTCCGCCTGGCTCGTTCCTCGGAGTCGCCGTGATCGGCAACGACCGACCCGCATGGAACACCGACGGCGGCATCCACGAGATCCCGATCGGCGAACTCGCCGGCCGCCTGTGGTTGTGCGGCAAGCACGTGGCCGCACCCGACCCCGATGCCCTCCTGGAACGGATGGGAGCCGACGCGGTGGTATGCCTGACGGAGCGCCACGAACTCGACGACCGCTACCCGAACTACGTCGCCTGGCTCGAGCGTGATCCGCGGGCCATGTGGTTCCCGATCCACGATCTGCACGCACCAGCGCTCGACCTCGCCCGCCCGTTCTACGACTCGCTCGCGGCACGATTGCGCAGCGGTGAACGGCTGATCGTCCACTGTGCAGCGGGCATCGGTCGCGCCGGCACCACCGCCGTCGCGATCCTGGTCCTGTCGGGTTGGCCGCTCCCCGACGCACTCGCCCACGTGCGCGCCCATCGTCCGATGGCCGGGCCAGAAGCAGGCAGCCAGCTGGAACTGCTCCGGCGACTCGCCGATGGATGAGGCGTCGCTCCGAGCCGATCAACCCAGAAGATCAACCCAGAAGATCACGGACGACGTCGAGCCACAGGTTCGTCGTCAATCGCAGCGACTCCACGTCGATGCGCTCGTCGTTGCCGTGAAAGCGGCGGCCGAAGTCGGCTGGATCGAGGTCGGGGCTGAACAATCCGGCGCCGTACGACACCGAACCCATCGCTCGGTAGACGCGCGAGTCGGTGAATCCGACGACGAGCTGAGGGGTGGGCCGAGCGGTGGGAAAGGGCTTCGCAATCGACCGTTCGAGCGCATCCCACAGCGGCGTGTCGACTCTGCTGATCGTCGCAGGGTCGTTCATGACCACGTGCACCTCCACGCGGTCGTACAGATCGCCGAGCGCAGCCCGCAGGTGCGCGTCGACGTCGTCGTGGTCCTCACCGGGCAGGGTGCGAACGTCGACGCCGATGTCGACGCAGTCGGGGATCACGTTGGTCTTCATCCGCGTCACCGACCCATCCGTTTGCATGCCCGGTTCGATGGTGTTGCAACTGAACGTGGTGTGGGTGTACGCGTGCAGGTGAGCCCCAGGGCCGGGCACCGGCAGGGTGTCGAGGAACGCATCGATCTGTTCAGGGTCGAGCAGCGCAGCGCGAGCAGCTCCGTCGACGCCGAGCGTGTCGACGCGTGTGCGCCACAACTCATTGAAGCGGGGCGCCGGCCGGTACTCGCCGAGCCGTTGGATGACAGCCGCTGCCGTCATCAGCGCATTGTTCGCCTTGAACGGTGTCGACCCGTGGCCGGGCGTGCCGCGCACCCGCAGCCTGCGCCATGCGACACCCTTCTCGCCCACGTTCACGCCGATCCACGGTTGCTCCTTGGGTCCGGAGTGCAAGCCACCGTTCTCGGTGAGCACGTAGTCGGCATACACCGCGTCGCGTTCGTGATCGGCCATCCACTGCATGCCGTGAGCACTGCCCGACTCCTCGTCGGCGACGGCCACGTAGACGAGGTCGCCACGCGGACGGAACCGCGAACGGGCGAGGTGTCGAAACGCGACAGCCATCGACGACGTGAGGTTCAACATGTCGACCGCACCTCGACCCCACACCTCGCCGTCGACCAGTTCGCCTCCGAAGGGATCTCGGCTCCAGCCCTCACGGTTCACCGGTACGACATCGGTGTGACCCATGAGGCACAGGCTCGGCGCACTCGGATCGGTGCCTTCGATGCGAGCCACCAGCGTGGTCCGGCCCGGCGTCGGTTCGTAGGTCTGCAGGTCGAGACCGGTGCCGCCGAGGAACTGTTCGAGCACGTCGCTGTTTCGCACCTCGTGGCCGGACGAGGCCGTGCCGTCGTTCACGCACTCGTTGCGGATCATGGCCTGCAAGAGCTCGACCGTCTGACCCGTCAGGGCATCCAGCGAGGTGTCGTCGCTCATCGTTTCGAGTTCCTCACGAACCGAGTCGCGAGGCGCGCAGGGCGGAGCGGCGCATCTTGCCGGCATCGTCGCGGAGGGCCTCGGAGACGAACTCGAACGTGCGCGGGATCTTGTAGACGACCAGGCGTTCGGCCAGGAACTCGCGCAGTTGGGCCTCGGTCACGTCACCCTCGTCGGCTTCGACGATCGCGTGGACGGTGTTGCCCTTGTCCTCGTCGGGCAGGCCGATGACCGCGACGGAACGCACGGCGGGATGCTCCTGGATCGCGAACTCCACCTCCGCCGGGTAGATGTTCGCGCCACCCGACAGGATCATGTCGGTGGCGCGGTCGCCGAGGTACAGATAGCCGTCCTCGTCGAGCCAGCCCATGTCGCCCAGCGACTCCCAGCCGCCCGCTCGTGCACGCGGTTCGGCGCCGACGTAGCGATAGGACGGAGTGTCCCGCACACTGCGCAGCCACACCTCGCCCATCTCTCGCGGCGGCAGTTCGTTGCCATCGGCATCGGCGATCTGCACCGTGTCCGGCGCCGGGCGTCCGACCGAGCCTCGATGAGCGAGCCATTCACCGCCGGTGATGACGGTGGAGGTCTGACCCTCGGTGCCGCCGTACAGCTCGAAGATCCGTTCCGGCCCGAGCCAGTCGATCCACACCTGCTTCAACCATTCCGGGCAGGGTTCGGCGAGGTGCCACAGCACCTTCAGGCTGCTCAGGTCGTAGCCCATGCGGACATCGTCGGGCAGTCGCCAGATCCGTTTCATCATCGTCGGCACCATGTAGACGACCTCTCCACGGTGATGCTCGATCGCTGCGAGGGTTGCCTCGGGATCGAATCGTGGCAGCACGACCACTCCGTTGCCGTGCAGCAGACCTTGCACCGACCAGATCAACGGACCGTTGTGGTACAGCGGCCCGGGCATGATCATCGGGCCGGTTGCGCCGAACATCAGCACCGAAGGCACGTCCGTGTCGAGCACGGCCGGATCGCCCGACACGATCAGCTTCGGACGACCGGTCGAACCTCCCGAGGTTGGTGCCTTCCATTCCTTCGAGACGAGTTCGTCGAGCACCGCGTTCGCGGCGCGAGCGGGGGCCCGGTAGCCGATCGGGAGGCACGCCCGCCCCTCCAGTGAACCCTCCGAGACACCCAGCACCGCACTCGGATTCGCGAGTTCCACGATCGCGTCGATCTCGCGCTGCGGCAACCGCGCCGACACCGGCTGCGGCGTGGCTCCGAGTCGCCAGGCCGCGGCGAAGGCCACGAACCAGTCGACCGAGTTCGGCAGAGCGATGGTGACCATGTCGCCTTCGCTCACGCCGCGGTCTCGGAGGTCGACGGCGAGATCGTCGATCAGCTCGGCGAGCTCTGCGTAGCTGACCGACTCGTCGCCGCAGGTGACCGCAGGACGGTTGGCGTGCGACACCGCCAACTGGCGCAGGCGGAGACTGAACGAGACGATGGCCATCGTCAGCCGGCCTGGAGGAACTCGACCCAGTTGCCGTCGGGGTCCTCCACGATCGAGATGCTGATCCCGCTGCGGATCTCACGAACGGGTACGACCACCTTGGCACCGGCGGCGGCGCAAGCATCGGTGATCTCCGCCAGGTTCGACACGGTGATCGTGAAGTACCGGTAGCCGTACGCGCCGGGGATGCCACCGGGCGGAGCCGAGGCGGGGGGCTCGCTGCCCGGGTGGACGAGCTTGATCAGACTCGTGCCGCACAGCAGGCGGTACATCGTTCCGCCTCCACCGGGCATGGGATTCGAGCCGGCGTCGACGAACCCGAGCGTGTCGCGGTAGAACGCCAGCGACGCGTCGGCGTCACGGATGACGATGCCGAGATCGATCGAGTCCTTGGTCAGCTGCACGCCCATGGATCCCCCTTCACCCACGACTCGAGGCCGTCGGCGACGCACCCCGCGACGCCGACGAGCACCTTAGGCGGGGTCAGGCAGCGGGTTGCTGTTGGGTGATGCAGTGGATGCCACCGCCACAGCGGAAGATCGAGCGGGCGTCGTGCAGCACGATCTCGCGACCTGGATACGCGGCCGCGATGATGCCGGCGACGACGTCGTCGTTCGGGTCGTCGAAGGAACACAGGATCACCGCGTCGTTGCACACGTAGTGGTTGATGTAGCTCCAGTCGACCAGTTCACCGTCTTCGTGGGTGGTCTGCGGGGCGGGCACCTCGATGATCTCGAGCGATCGGCCGGCGGCATCGGTGCTGTGGCGCAGCACCGCGAGGTTGGCCTGGGAGACGGCGAAGTCGGGATGGTCGGGATCGGACTGGACGTGCACCAGCACCGCACCGGGTCGCGGGAATGCAGCGATGATGTCGACGTGGCCTCGGGTGCCGAAACGGTCGTAGTCCTTGGTGAGCCCCCGCGGCAGCCAGATCACGCGCTCGACGTCGAGGAACGAGCGCAGTTCGGTTTCGACCCCTTCGGAGTTCAACGTCGGGTTG
>JAYUSX010000269.1:0-3975 GCA_043755475.1 Actinomycetota bacterium | reverse complement strand
TGTTCAAGTACTGGCGCAAGGTGCCAGAGGTGATCTCCACCTTGCTGCTGGTGTTCATCGCCTCGCAGGGCACCGGATACCTGTTGACACGGACGTTCCTCTTGCTCGACGACGACCCGAACAAGCCCAATCGCGTGCAGACGAGCGCACAGGTGGACGCCGCCACGCGGGTCGGCAAGATCCACATGTTCGGCAACGAGTTCCCCTGGACGGTGCCGGCCGCGCTGGTGCTCGCGATCGTGGTCACGGTGATGCTCAGCAGATCGATCTGGGGCTTTCGGTTGACGGTGCTCGGCCGCAACGCACGCACCGCGCAGCGAATCGGCGTGCCGGTGGTGATCGCCGGTGCGTCGGCGCTGGCGTTGAGCGGGGCGTTCGCCGGGCTCGCCGGCGTGTCGATGCTCGCCGCCGGATCGGCGAACTACCGCTACACGCCCGGCTTCGCCAACAACGTCGGGTGGGAGGGCCTGCTCGTGGCACTGGTCGCCAGGAACCGACCCCTCGCCTGCATCCCCGTGGCACTGGTGTTCGCGATGCTTCGCACCGGCTCCGGTTTCCTGGCGGCCACGGGGGTCGAACGCTCGATCGTCGACGTCGTTCGGTCGCTGCTCGTGCTCGCCCTGTTGGTGCCGCCCGCGGTCTCGGCGATCCAACGCCGGCGCGCCGTTCCACCTCCTGCGCCGGTGTCGACCGACGAGCCGATCGTGACGGTGGCACGATGATCGGACTGATCGCCGGCATCACGACCGTCCTCGGTGATGTGCTGACAGCTGATGCGATGTACGAGTCCGCGATGCGATTCGCGATCGTGCTCGCATTCGCCGCCGTCGGAGAGTGGGTGGCCGAGAAGGCGGGCACGCTCAACATCTCGATCGAGGCGATGATGATCGGCGGGGCCTACACGGCAGCGGTCACGTGGGGTGCCATCGACGTGGTGCCCATCGCACTCCTTGCCGGTGTCCTCGCCGGCGTCGTCGTGGCGCTCGCCCAGGCTCATCTCAGCCACCAGTTGACGATCGACCAGTTCGTGGTGGGCCTCACGCTCAACCTGTTCGTGTTGGGCCTTGCGCTGTTTCTCGACAGCAAGTGGGAAGCGGTCACCTCGGTCGTGAAGCCCACCGAGGTGCCGTTGCTGCACGACATCCCACTGGTCGGTCAGGCGCTGTTCGGGCAGCCGTGGCCGATGTACCTGATCGCCCTCGTCGTGCCGTTCGCGTGGTGGCTCGTGTTCCGGACCCGCTGGGGTCTCGAGGTTCGGTCGGTGGGCGACAACCCGCAGTCGGCCGACGTCTCGGGCATCCACGTGAATCGCCGCCGCCGCGAGGCCATCATGGTGGCCGGTGGCTGCGCTGGGCTCGGCGGTGGCGTCCTCGTCCTCGGCCAGATCTCGATCGCCGGATACGAGTCGGGCCACGTCGGCCTGAAAGGCATCATCGCCATCGCCGCGGTGATCTTCGGCGGCTGGACTTTGCGCGGCACGCTCATGGGGTGCTTGCTGTTCGGCTACTTCTTCGCGCTGCAACAGACGCTGCCGTCGCTCGGCCACCGGATCAACGCCCAACTCTCGGCCAGCCTGCCCTACCTCGTCGCGCTCGTGGTGACCGCGATCTTTGCGACGCGGACACGACAGCCACGAGCGCTCGCTCAGCCATTCGTCCGCGGCCTCACCTGACACGAGAAGGATCACAGGAGCCAACGTGAAAGCCTTGCTGTACCGCCATCCCGGAGGACCCGACGTGTTGGAGTACGTCGATGTCGACGACCCCACGCCGGGGACACACGACGTGATCGTGCAGGTGGCGACCACGAGCCTCAACCACCTCGACGTAGTGCAGCGCAACGGCTGGTTCGCGATGCCCGGCTTCACACTGCCGCACATCGCCGGCATGGACGTGGTCGGCACCGTCATCGAGGTCGGATCGGAGGTGACGGGCGTGTCGATCGGTGACCGTGTGGTGGTCGATCCGTCGTTGTCGGAGGTGGACGCCGGCTCCCAGCTCGCCGGCATGGGCGACCTCTACGGCGACCTGGGAGTGATCGGCGCCACGGTGGCCGGAGGCTATGCCGAACGGTGCCTCGCACCGGCCACGCACGTGCACCGCATCCCCGACTCGATGTCGTGGCATCACGCGGCGTGCTTCCCCACGGCGTGGCTGACCGCCTGGCACGCCCTGTTCGCCGTCGGCCATCTCGCGGCCGGCGAGACGATGATGGTGCACGCGGCGGGCAGTGGCGTGTCGATGGCGGCGATCCAACTGGCCAAGCATGCCGGTGCACGCGTGCTCGCCACCGCCGGCACCGACGACAAATGCGAGAAGGCCCTCGCGCTCGGAGCCGACGCCGTCTGCAACAACCGCACCACCGACGTGGCTGGGTTCGCGCGTGAACACACCGACGGTGCGGGCGTCGAGATGGTCTTCGACCACGTGGGCCCGGCGCTGTGGGCTTCGTCGATGTTCGCCCTCGGCGTGCGCGGGCGACTGGTGAACTGCGGCAACACCACCGGCGACACGGCCACCATCCCCTCGCTCGGATTCATGTTCCACATGGGCATCCAGATCCTCGGCTCCGACCCGTACCGCTTCCACGAGTTCGGTGACGCGTGGGCGGTGTACACGAGCGGCACCTTCCAGGCGCCGGTCGACAGCGTCTTCGCACTCGCCGAGGGTGCCGCTGCCCAGCAGAAGATGGAACGCTCCGACTTCTTCGGCAAGATCCTCCTCGAGCCGTGAGCTCCCTTCGCTGATGGCGACCGACTCGCCGTATCCCGAACTGAAGAAGGGCCACACGATGGCCCACACGGGACGCCCGTGGCGCGACCGCAAGCCGCCTCCGTCCGGCCCGGTGTGGTCGGTGATCCAGGGTGTCGGCTCGTACTGGATGCTCGTTGCGGCGATCGAGATCGGTCTGTTCGACGCGATCGAGCGACTCGGTCCAGCCGAGATCGGCCCCCTCGCCGCCGACATGTCGGTGTCGGGGGTGCACCTGCAACACCTGTGCGATGCGATGGTGTCGTTCGGCTTCCTCGACCAGGTGCACGACGTGTACGAGCTCACCGAGACCGCTGAGCGCTACCTGTGCACCAACGGGCCGGCGTCGATGGCGGCACTCGTGCGGGTCGCACCCGGACCACTCGCCAACTGGGAGCGGCTGGCCGACACCATTCGCACCGGCGTGGTGACGCAACCGATCGACGACATCCCCGAAGCCTTCTACGGCCCCCTCGTTCAGGCGACGTTTCCGACACAGTTGCGGGCCGCCGCACGGCTCGGTCTGCGACTCGGGTGGCAACGTCGACCGGGTCTGCGCGTGCTCGATCTCGGCGCCGGTCGCGCACCGTGGGCCATCGCGATCTTGGAACAATCGGCGAACAGCACCGCCGTGGTGAACGATCTGCCCGAGGTGATCGACCTGGCTGCCCACACCCTCGACGAGCGCGGATTGACCGATCGGGTGCGGTTGCGAGCGGGCGACTTCCACGCCATCGAGATCGAAGCGAACGCGTACGACGTCGTGGTGCTCGGCCACGTCTGTCGAACCGAGGGCGATCGGCGATCACGGTCGCTGCTGGCCAGGGCATACGACGCGCTGGTGCCAGGTGGCACCGTGCTCGTCGCCGACTACTTCGCCGACAACGACCGCAAGTTCAACCCGTTCGGCGTGCAGATGGGCATGACCATGCTGGCCAACACCGCTCGCGGCGGGATCCTGACGAACGCTCAAGTCACCGGTTGGCTGCGTGATGCAGGCTTCGTGGACACCCGACTGATCGAGCCGATCGGCTTCAACTTCGTCTACGTCGCAGACCGCCCATCGACACCCCGAACGGGAGACAACCCATGAACGAACTGGTGCCAGCACACGTCGACGTCATCGTCGAGGCATGGCAAGTCGTGACGATGAACGCCGATCGCGACATCATCCGCCACGGCGCCGTTGCCGTGCGCGGGTCGACGATCGTGGCCGTGGGCAAGG
>JAYUSX010000268.1:0-10026 GCA_043755475.1 Actinomycetota bacterium | reverse complement strand
GGCAAGACGGTGATGGCTGCGTACATCGCCGGCCGACAGGGCTCGGCGCGAGATGCGGTGCTCGTCGGTGCCACCGTGACCGGCACGCACACCGGCGGGGTGCTGGTGCTCGGCCTGGTGCTGACGCTCAGCACCTCGATCGCCGGCGAGAGCGTGATTGGTTGGCTCGGTCTGCTCAGCGGCGCCATGATCGCCGTGCTGGGAGCGAGCCTGCTGTGGTCGGCCGGACACCACCGTCCGATCGGCCACGGCCACAGTCATGGTCATGGTCACGGCCACAGTCATGGTCACGGCGACAGTAATGGTCATGGTCATGGTCACGGCCACGGTCATGGTCACGGTCATGGTCATGGTCACGGTCACGGTGATCGCGATCATCACGACGGCGCGCACGCTCTCTCCGAACAGGTGCGCGCTGCAGCCGGGGGTACGTCCACCCTGTTGTTGCAGGCGCCCGCGACACACGGTGCCGCGGTGACCCTTCCGCTCGCCCTGCCCGTCTTGCATGCCGGCGTCGCGGCCCTCCCCGAGCCAGCACCGCACCCCGTGGCCAAGCCGGTATCGCGCCGGGGGTTGGTGGGCATGGGCATCGCCGGAGGACTGGTGCCGAGCCCCTCGGCGTTGATCGTGCTGTTGTCGGCCATCGCTCTCGGGCGCACCGCGTTCGGCGTGCTCCTCGTGTTCGGCTACGGGCTCGGCATGGCCGCCACGCTCACCGCAGCCGGTTTGGTACTGGTGCGAGTGCGCGACCGCGTGCAGCTCCGCCAGCGGGCCCGCCGCACGTCGCGCCTCGCGACGCGATGGATGCGGATCGCACCCTTCGCCACGGCGACCCTGGTGGTGCTCGTCGGCCTCGGCGTCGTCACGAGGAGCATCACTCAGCTCGGGTAGCGCGAGGTGGGTTGCCTCGCGTCGATCATCCCTCGCGTTCGTCACGAAGCGATCGTCCCGTCAGCTCGCGGACTGCGTCACCGGGATCCTTGCCGGCGAACAACACGTCGTACACCTGGTCGGCGATGGGCATCTCCACGCCGACCGAGCGGCCGAGGTCGTGAGCGGAACGGCTCGTGTGGACACCCTCGGCGACCTCGTTCGTCTCGGCCGCGATCTGCTGCCAGGTTCTTCCCCGGCCCAGTTCGAGTCCGACGGCGCGGTTGCGGGAGAGCCCGCCGGTGCAGGTGAGGACGAGGTCGCCCATGCCCGACAGCCCGGCGAACGTCAGCGGATGGCCGCCTTTGGCGACGCCGAGCCGCGAGATCTCGGCCAGCCCGCGCGTGATGAGCGCGGCGCGACTGTTGTGCCCGAAATCGAGGCCGTCGGAGATGCCGGCCGCGATCGCCACCACGTTCTTGAACGCACCACCGATCTCGACGCCAACAACGTCGTCGCTCGAATAGACGCGGAAGCGGTCGGTGGAGAGCAGATCGCGAACGAGGACCGTCCGCTCGCGGTCGATCCCTGCTGCGGTCACCGCCGTCGGCAGCCGTGCAGCGACCTCGCGTGCGAACGACGGGCCGGACAACGCCACGACTCGATCCTTCGGGGTGCCGAGCTCGACGAGGATCTCGACCGGTGTCCGCAACGAATCTGCTTCGATGCCCTTCGCCGCGGTGATGACGACCGACGCCCGCACCAGGTGCTGCCGAGCTGGGCGCAGCACGTCGCGGATGTGCTGGGTCGGCACGACGTTCACCACGATGTCGGCTCCCGTCAGGGCCTGCTCGAGATCGGCGGTGGCTCGCAGCGAGAGCGGCAGGTCGACGTCGGTGAGGAACAGGGGGTTGCGGTGCGCGACGGTGATGGACTCGGCGACCTCGGGCTCTCTGGCCCACAGCATGGTGGAGGTGCCCTGGTCGGCCAAGAGCTTGGCCAGGGCGGTGCCCCAGGCGCCTGCGCCGATGACGGCGACCGAGTGATGTGACACGGCGATGCGTCCCCCCTCTGGCCCGATTCGGCGCCGGTCCCTGTCGATCTCCGATGATCTCCGATGATCATGCTGTGCTCAGCCGTTGCCGGCCAGGGACCAAGGTCCGCATCCGCTGCAGGCGGCGCAGCGGGTGCGGCGACCTGTGCCACCGTCCGGGCATCCGCCGGCCTCGGGAACGACGACGAGCTGGACGCCCATCGTGTCGGGGTCGCTCATCGGGCGGACGATGTCCTCGGGAAGCGCAGGTGCATCGCGGTACAGTCAGCCTGGTGTTCGGTCGTTGCACGCTGAGGTCCGCAAGAACAGGCGGACGCTGATGGGCCACGATCACGACCACGTCCACCTTCGTGCCGGAGCGCGCCACGCGGGTCGGCTGCGCACGTCGTTCCTGCTCATCATCTCGTTCCTCGTGGTGCAGGTGGTCGTCGGTGTTGCTGCCGGATCGCTGGCCCTGCTGTCCGATGCCGGACACATGGCAACCGATGCTCTCGGCCTCGGCATGGCGCTCGCCGCGATCAGTGCCGCAAGCCGCGCCGATCACGCCAGCCATCGCACGTTCGGTCTCTACCGCCTCGAGATCCTGGCCGCGCTGGCCAATGCGGTCCTGTTGTTCGGTGTTGCCGGTTACGTGTTCGTCGAGGCGATCCGACGTCTCGGCGATGCGCCCGACGTCGCCTCCACGCCCGTCCTGGTGGTCGGCCTGATCGGTCTCGCGGTCAACATGGTCGCCTTCCTGCTGCTCCGGCAGGGGGCCGCCGAGAGCCTGAACGTGAGGGGTGCGTACCTCGAGGTGATGTCCGATGCGCTCGGATCGGTCGGCGTGATCATCGCCGCGATCGTCATGGCCGTCACCGGGTGGGGGTGGGTCGATCCGGTGGTCGCCGCGGGGATCGGCGTGTTCATCCTCCCGCGGGCCTGGCGCCTCGGGCGTGACGCCGTGCGCGTGCTGGTGCAGGCGGCACCCGCCGAACTCGACATCGACGCAGTCACCGCCGCACTCGGTCGGCTCGACGAGGTCACCGATGTGCACGACCTGCACGTATGGACGCTGACCAGCGAGATGCATGTGCTGACAGCACACCTGACCGTCGACGCCGTCGAACACACGCAGGCGGTGCTGGCCGCCGCACGGACGATGCTCGCTGCCGAGTTCGGTCTCACGCACGCGACGCTCCAGGTCGAGGTGGGAGCGAACCAGAATTGCGACGAGATGACGTGGTGACGTCGGTCGTGTGTCGCCGCCTCGTCGACATCGGGTCGCGGCGGCGAGTGCGGTCATGAATCGCACCGGCGTGATCCGGTGCTCCCTCGCCGCGGTGCTGTTCGGCATCTCGGCGCCGCTGGCATCACGGCTCACCGACGACATGGGGGCGTTCACCCTGGCAGGGTTGCTCTACGTCGGAGCCGCGTTGGCCGTGCTGCCGATCGTCGGGCGCACGCCGCCGACGCGATCGGCGCTGCGTCGATCCGCGCCGAACCTGGCCGCAGCGGTGGTGCTCGGTGGGGCGGTCGGCCCGGCGTTGCTGGCCGCCGGGCTTGGATTGGTGCCCGCTGCGACGTCATCGCTGCTGCTGAACCTGGAACTGGTGTTCACGACCATCGTCGCCGGTCTCCTGTTCCACGAGCACATCGGCCGCCGCGTGATGATCGGAACCGGTCTGGTGGTCGTCGGCGGCGTCGTGCTCGGCTGGTCGGGCAGTCCCGACCTCCGATGGGGGGCGCTGCTGATCGCCGGTGCCTGTCTGTGTTGGGCGTTCGACAACAGCGTCACGGCAGCGCTCGATCAACTCGCTCCCGCACACATCACGCTCGTGAAAGGGCTGATCGCCGGCGGCGCCAACCTCACCATTGGGCTGGCGACCACGCAGGCGCCCGACATCGCACCGTTGCTGTGGGCGTTGCTGATCGGTGCCTTCGGCTACGGCGTCTCGATCACGATGTGGGTGACCGGAGCCCGCGATCTCGGTGCAGCCCGCGGTCAACTGGTGTTCAGTACGGCTCCGTTCGTCGGAGCCCTCGTCGCTTGGTTCGTCCTGTCCGACCCGGTCACCGCGAGGGAGGTGATCGCGTTCGCGATCGGCGCGGGCGGGATTGCGTTCGTGCTCGGCAGCGATCATGAACATCGGCACGGACATCAGGAACTGGAACACGAACACGATCACGTGCACGACGAGCATCACCAGCACGAGCACGCGGATCGTGACATCCCGGTGCACGACCGCCACTCACATGTTCATCGCCATCGCCCGATGAGCCATGGCCATCCGCACGTCCCCGATCTTCACCACAAGCACACTCACACCTGAAGCATCACGATCGCCGTGGGCGTCGGCTCAGGCTGGCCACTCGTTCGGGTCGTCGATCGCGGTGAACTGGCCGACGGCGAACACGGCGCCGCCCGGGTCTTGCAGAACGGCCATCTGCCCGACCGGGGTGTCGAACGTCGGGGTGACCACGGAGCCCCCTGCCGCAATGCACCGCGCCACGGTGTCGGCGATGTCGGACACCGCGAAGTAGGTCGTCCAGCTGGTCGGCATGTCGGGCGGGAAGTCGTCTCCCATGACCATCACGCCTGCGACGGGTCGCCCCGACACGTTGGCGAGTTGGTATCCCGCCATCTCGCTCGGGTCCATCGGGGTCGTGGTCCAGCCGAGCAGCGCGTCGTAGAAGTCGGTCGCGGTTGCGATGTCCCTGACGGTGAGCTCGTTCCACGCGAGCGCACCGGGCTCGTTCGCGACCGCGGCGCCGATGTGATTCGCTCCGGCCTGGTGGAGACCGAAGAAGCCTCCCGTTGGATCGAGCGCCAACGCCATGCGCCCGCTGTCGTTCGGGAGGTCCATCGCAGCGACCACCAGGGTGCCGCCCAGTTCGGACACGCGCACCGCGACGGAGTCGACATCGGTGACGTTGATGTACGTGGTCCACGAGGGGTGGCCCTCGGTGAGCGGGCCGGCGCCTGCCACGACCTGCCCATCGAGGAGGAACAGGCGGTAGCCGCCGGCGTCGGGGCCCATGTCGGGTGTTGCGTCCCAGCTGAAGACGGCGGCGTAGAAGCGAACGCCGGCCTCGACGTCCGGACAGCTCACGTCCACCCAGGACGGGACTCCATGGCGATACGAGGTCATCGTGGGCATGGTCGGATCCTTTCGTTTCGGTCGCGCGATCGTACGCCTGTTCGATCCTCGTGTCGAGTGCCTGTGGGGAGCGGCCGCGCCTGCGAACTCAGGTCGGGTCGGGGTTCATCTCCCAGTGCTTGGGGGAGCGCCAGAGCGCCGACAAGGTGAGATCGCGAATCGCGATCATCTCTTTCGGGATGCGGTCGTTGAGCTTGATGAACAGTTCGTCGTGCGAGAGGATCTCCTTGTCCCAGTCGGCTCGATCGAGCGACATCGCCTGTAGGTAGTCGGCTTCGGAGAAGTCCTCGAGTCCGGTCCAATCCAGGTCGTGGAACCGCGGCATCCAGCCGATCGGGCTCTCGAGGCCGTTGGCCTTGCCCTGCGTCCTGGCGACGATCCACTGCAGCACACGCATGTTCTCGCCGAATCCGGGCCACACGAATCGGCCGTCGGCGTCGCGGCGGAACCAGTTCACTCCGAAGATGCGCGGCGGGTTCTCGATCGAACGGCCGAACGACAGCCAGTGGTTGAAGTAGTCGGCCATGTGATACCCGGCGAACGGCAACATTGCGAACGGATCGCGGCGCACGACGCCCTGTTCGCCGAAGGCCGCGGCGGTGGTCTCCGACCCCATCGTCGCGGCCAGGTACACACCGTGGGACCAGTTGAACGACTGGTGCACCAGTGGCATCGTGCCCGACCGGCGACCACCGAACACGAACGCGCTGATCTTCACGCCGGCCGGGTTGTCCCACTCGGGGTCGACCACCGGGTTCTGCACCGCCGGGGCGGTGAACCTGGAGTTCGGATGGGCAGCCTTCTGATCGGATGCCGGTGTCCAGTCGTTGCCCCTCCAGTCGATCACGTGGGCTGGAACGTCGCCGTCCATGCCCTCCCACCACACGTCGCCGTCATCGGTGAGCGCAACATTGGTGAAGATGGTGTTGGCGCGAATGGTGGCCATCGCGCTCGGATTGGTGGCCATCGACGTGCCCGGGGCGACGCCGAAGTAGCCGGCCTCGGGGTTGATCGCGCGCAGCGAGCCGTCGGCACCAGGCTTGATCCACGCGATGTCATCGCCGACGGTGGTGATCTTCCAACCCGCATCGGCGAACGACGGCGGTGGTTCGATCATCGCGAAGTTGGTCTTGCCGCAGGCGCTGGGGAACGCCGCGGCGACGTAGGTCTTGGTGCCGTTCGGCTCGGTGACGCCCATGATCAGCATGTGCTCGGCCAGCCAACCTTCGTCGCGCGCCATCGTCGATGCGATGCGCAACGCCAGGCACTTCTTGCCCAGCAACGCGTTGCCGCCGTATCCGCTGCCGTACGACCAGATCGAGCGCTCTTCCGGGAAGTGGACGATGTACTTGACCGTCGGGTTGCACGGCCACGTGACGTCGACCTGGCCGGGCTCGAGTGGTGCCCCAACCGTGTGCATGCACGGCACGAACGCGCCGTCGCTGCCCAGCACATCGAGCACCGCCGAACCCATCCGGGTCATGATCTTCATGTTCACCGCGACATAGGCGGAGTCGCTGATCTCGACGCCGATCTGAGCGATCGGTGAACCGAGGGGACCCATGCTGAACGGGATCACGTACATCGTTCGACCCCTCATCGAGCCCTTGAACAGGCCGCCGAGAACGCCCTTCATCTCGGCCGGGTCCATCCAGTTGTTCGTCGGCCCGGCATCTTGAGCGGTGCGGCTGCAGATGTAGGTGCGGTCCTCCACCCGGGCGACGTCACTCGGGTCCGAGCGTGCCAAGAAGCTCGCGGGACGCAACTCGTCGTTCAACCTGATGAACGTGCCCGCGTCGACCAACTGCTGCGTCAGGCGGTCGTACTCCGCATCCGAGCCGTCGCAGACATGGACAGCGGCGGGCTCACACAGCTCGACCATCTCCACCACCCAGGTCCTCAGTCGATCATGGCGCAGCATTTCCAGATTCTCCATGACCCCCACGATGCCCGAATTCGCCGGGTGCCGCCACCGGCCAAGGTCCCACGCACCCGTGCCAAAGGTCCATGTGGGCCGGAAGACCTGGCCAGGTGAGGGACAACCTCGCTTCTCGAGGGCTCCGACGTGAGGGCGAGCCGTCTCCGCACGCTCGGGAGGGTCGTCGATCCGGTGTCGTTCGCTAGTGTCGGCCATCGTGGAACCCAGGGTGAGCACCGGGGCGATCCTCTTCACCGACATGGTCGAATCGACTGCGTTGCGGACGAGGCTCGGTGATGATCGCGCCGACCTGCTGCGCTCGCACCACGATGCCCTGCTGACCTCGGCGATCGAGGCCAACCACGGCGCGGTGACCCGTTGGACGGGCGACGGCGTCAAGGCCGCCTTCTCGACCGCGTCCGACGCGGTCGGAGCCGCCGTTGCCATCCAACGGGCGGTGCGCGACTACGGAACCAGCGACGTTGCGATCGCAGCGTTCCAGGTGCGCATCGGCCTGTCCGTCGGCGAGGTGACCATCGATGACGCCGGTGACCGAGCCGGGCTCGCCGTCGTCGAAGCGGCTCGGCTCGAAGCTCTGGCGCGGCCCGGCGAGATCCTCGCGACCGAGATGGTGCGCCTGCTCGGCCTCCGCCGTTCGAACGTCGCGTTCGAAGAGGTGGGGGAGCGCACTCTCAAGGGCCTCGACGGCGCGGTGGTCGTCTACCGGGTGGTCGATCTCGTGAACGACACGGCTCCGCCGATTCCTCGGCTGCTGGTCGCCGACCAGCGATTCCCGCTCGTCGGACGCGAACGCGAAGTCGAGTCGTTCCGGGCGAGGTGGGGCGACGCTCGCACCGGCGGCGGTGGGCTCATGCTGGCGAGCGGTCAGCCCGGGATCGGCAAGACCCGGTTCGTCTCGCACTGTGCCGACATCGCTCATCAGAGCGGAGCGATCGTGCTGGCCGGCGAGTGCAGCAGCGACCTCGATGTGCCGTACCAACCCCTGGCGATGGCGTTCAGGGCCGTCACCGCGCTCGACTCGGCGCTCGGCCATGCGATGTCCACCGGAGCTGGTTCGCTGGGGAGGTTGTTCCCCGGCAGCACCTCGAGTCGCAGCGACGCACAGCCCGAGCTCACCCGCCTCGAGCTGTTCGACGCGGTGACGGCGCTCGTCGAACGCCTGTCGAAGGTCCACCCGGTGCTGCTCGTGGTCGAGGACCTGCACTGGGCGACGGCGCCCACGGTGCTGCTGCTCCGGCACCTCATGCGCGAACAGACAGCTCAGAGACTGCTCGTCATGGGCACCTATCGCCCGGCCGATCTCGGTTCGTCCCATCCGTTGCGCGAACTGCTCACCGACACCAGGTCGTCGGAGCGATCGACCATCATCGATCTCGAGATCCTGAGCGAGGCACACGTCGCCCAGTTGGTGACATCGCTCGTGCCTGCGGCGCCGATCACGCGGGTTGCTGCCGTGGCGCAGACGGTGCATCGCGAGAGCGCCGGGAACCCCTTCTTCGCGTCGGAGTTGGTGCACCACCTGTCGATGACGGGCCAGCTCGAACGAGTACTCGATGGCACCGACCATCAGATGCCGACCCCTGCGTCGGTGCACGACGTCGTGTCGCAACGTCTGTCGCGCCTTGCACCGGGCGCGCACGAGATCCTCACGCTCGCTGCCGTCGTCGGGCCCACCTTCGACGTCGAGCTGCTCGCATCGGTCGTCGACAGGCGAGCCGACGACGTGCTCGACGTGCTCGAAGACGTCGCCCGTGCCGGCATCGTGGTGGAGATCGGGGTCGACCGGTTCTCCTTCGTCCACGCGATCGTGCGCACCTCGATGCTCGACGAGCTGAGCGCCAGCCGCGCAGCGAGGGCGCATCGTCGCATCGCCGAGGCGTTGGAGGCCCGTGGCGCCGAGCAGTTCGACGAGCTCGCGCGTCACTGGCAGCTCGCAGGCGAAGCGTCGAAGTCGACGCAGCACCTGGTGACCGCAGCGCGACGCGACATGGTCGCGCTGGCGTTCGAGTCGGCCCGGCTGAGGTACCAACAAGTCATCGACATCCACGCGCGCAGCCCCCACACGGAGGTCGTCGAGCGGGCCGAGGCATGGCTCGGTCTGGCCGCAGCCTTCCGGGCGTTGGGCGACCCAGGATTCAGGGATGCGGTGGTTCGCGCCGGGCGTCTGGCTCGCAGCGCTCGCGACACCAACCTGATGGCCGAGGCAGCCTCGATGAGCACCTGGTTCGGTACATCGCTCTTCTACGCCGCAGCCGAGCCCGATGTCGAGCTGATCGAGCTCTGCGAGGACAGCCTCAGCATGCTGTCCGACGCCGATCCGATGCGCGTGCGCATCCTGGCGACGCTGGCGTCGCACCTCACGTTCGACCCGACGCGCGACCGGCGCGTCAAGCTGATCAACGAAGCGAACGACCTCGCGGTTCAACATGACGATCCGCTGCTCACCGCCGACGTGTTGCACGCCGAGTTCGTGTGCTTGTGGGATCCGTCGACGCTCGAGCGGCGCCAGCAGATCGCTCGCGACCTCGGCCGCCTGGCCAGGGCCACTGGCGATCTCCGAACCGAGTTCCTCGGCGGGTTCTTCTCGGCCTACTGCCTCGTCGAACTCGGTGACTTCCCCGCGAGCCTCGCTCGGCTGCACGAGCTCGCCCCTGTGGTCGACGCGACGAAGAACGCGTCCAACGCGTTCCACACGGAACGTCTCATCCTGACCATCGACATCGCCCGTTGCGGGCCCGGCATCCAGCAGCGCATCGATGAGTTGTTCCGCTGCTACGGGCCGGCGCAGACGTCGACCCCATCGGTCGGCCCGACCCAGGGCGATGCAGAAGGCACGTGGATGGTGCAGACGGCGGTCGTGGCGTACCAGGCCGGAGCGCTCGGTCACATGGTCGGCGCGCTTCAGTCGATGACGGCAGGACCGCAGTCGAGGATGTGGTCGGCCGGTCTCGCGGTTGCCCTGCTGTGGGCGGGTGATCCGAATGGTGCCGAGGAGGTGCTGGACAGGCCGGAGGACCTCTCGATGA
>JAYUSX010000267.1:0-10053 GCA_043755475.1 Actinomycetota bacterium | reverse complement strand
CGCCGGGATGATCCATCTCGGCGATCAGCTCGGCCTCTACACGCAGCTGAAGGGTGCAGGCGCAGCAATCACGACCGCCGAGCTGGCCGACAGGGCCGGCCTGTCGGAGCGCTGGGTGCGGGAGTGGGCCTACAACCAGGCGGCCGCCAAGATGGTGAGCGTCAGTACCGAGGACGGTCTCGAGCGGTTCGCGTTGACGCCCGAGGCGACCGCAGTGCTGGCCACGCCCGAGCACCCTGCGTACGGCATGGGCATGTTCCATCGTCTGCCTCAGACGATGCGCGCGCTCGAGGAGATGCCCGAGAGCTTTCGCTCGGGCGTCGGCCACGACTACGACAGCCATGGCCCGCAGGGAGCGGTCGGCATCGAGCGGAGCTTCGAACCGTGGAACAAGGCGAACCTGTTGCCGACGGTGCTGCCTGCCCTCGATGGCATCGTCGACAGGTTGGCCGCCGGTGCGAAGGTGGCCGACATCGGATGCGGGGCCGGGGGAGCGGTGCTGCTGATGGCAGGAGCGTTCCCGGCGAGTCAGTTTGCGGGGTACGACATCTCCAAGTTCGCGCTTGGTCGAGCCGCGCAGAAGTTGGACGAGTCCGGCGTGACCAACGCCACCTTCCACGACCCGCGCGACGAGCCGATCCCGTCGAACGGCAGCATCGATTTTGTCACCACGTTCGACTGCATCCACGACATGACACATCCGCAGGAGATGATGCATTCGATCAGGCGGGCGATCAGCGACGACGGCACCTGGTTGCTGGTGGACATCAAGGCCCAGGACTCGTTCGAGATGAACGCGAAGAAGAACCCCATGGCAGCGCTGATGTACGGCATCAGCGTGCTGAGCTGCATGTCGTCAGCGCTCAGCGAGCCCCACGGAGCCGGCCTCGGCACGCTCGGTCTGTCGGAGAACAAGGCCCGCGAGATGGCCTCGATCGCCGGCTTCACCCGATTCCTCAAGCTCGACATCGACCACAGCGTCAACGCCTTCTACGAAGTCCGCCCCTGACCCGGTCGGGTGCCTGGGGCTCGGACCGACCGCTTGGATTCGGGACTCGGGCAGAGGTCAGGAGCCGGTGATGATCTTGAGCTCGCGGGAGACGAAGAGCCAGTTGCCGCTGACACGGCGGTAGGCATCGGTGTAGGTGGCGAGGATGCCGCCGGTGCCACCCTTTTTGCGGTCGAAGCGTTCGTCGACGGTCACGCGTCCGGTGGCGACGCCATCGTGCTCGTTCACCTGGAACACGCATACGCCAGGCGTGTGCACGACCCAGTTGAAGCCCTTCATCGCGGCGACCCAGGTGGCCAGAATCGCCTCTCGGCCCTCGATCCACGTCCCGGGCGCCATGCTCCAACGTCCGTCGTCGGCCCACGTGGCGATCCACGCGTCGGCGTCGTGGCGGATGACGGCGTCGGAGTAGCGGGCGAGCAGCTGTCGCAGCGCCGCCTCCGTGGCAGCACCAGGAGCGTGAGTGACACCTGCGGCACTGCGCTCGGCGGTCGACCCTTCGAAGTCGGCCAGCGTGAGCCCCACCTCGGCCGCTGCCACGGTGCGCACGTGATCGATCAACTGTCCGCGATCCATCATCCCGTCGTGGGCGGCGAACTGGATCGCCAAGCCGTCGACGAGCGCGGTGAGACGAATGGCCGACGACTCCGGTGACGTGCATGTGAACTCGCCCGACGCGACGCCGGCCTCGAGCACCCGCTCGAGCAGATCTGTGGTCTGCTCGTCGAGTTGCTGGCTGATCTTCTTCATCATCGGGTTCCGCAGCGCTTCGCCCCATCCATCGATCCAGAGCATCCACTCCATGTCGTCGCTGCCCTCGGGCACCATGTTCTGGATCAGCCGGTCGAGTTGGGCGATCGCGGTGGGGACCGAGGTGATCTCGCCCTCCATCTCGGCAAGATCGTTCTGGGCGTAGTGGGCGAACGCCTCGGCGAGCAGTTGCTCCTTCGAATCGAAGTGATAGTGGATCAGACTGCTCGAGACTTCGAGCCGTTTGGCGACATCGCTGATCCGGGTTCCGGCGAACCCGCGCTCGATCACCACCTGGCACGTGACCTCGAGGATCTCGGCTCTGCGCTCTTCTACGGTCTGCTTCTTCACCGCTGTGAACGCTACCGCTGGCCGCCCTCCTCCGGTGGGACAGGTCGAGGCCACGATGTCCTAGCGTCGCGACCGGAGCGGGACAAGAACCGCACCACGACGACGACGAAATCGAGGAGAGTGACGATGGACCTGGACGAGATCAAGGCAAAGGGCACGGCGCTGTCACCGTGGGCGCACATGGCCACGGTGGGGGCAGACGGCAAGCCCGATGTGGTGCCCGTGCATCCGTGTTGGGAGGGTGACGTGCTGTGGACGATGTGCGGTGTCGACTCGGTGAAGGCCCGCAACGTCGCTGCCAACCCCAACGTCGCGCTGCACTGGCAGGTGACGGCACAAGGCGATGGACTCGAGATATGGGGCACCGCCACGGTGCACTCCGACCTCGAGACGAAGACGCGCCTGTGGACCGGTGTCTTCGACTACGACCTGGATGGCTTCGCCCCCGAAGGTCCCTCGTCGCCCGGCACGGCGTTCATCGCAGTCCATCCCGAGCGCGCGTTGTACCTGGCCGCGTATGGCATGGGTGGCATGGAGCGTTGGTCGAAGTGAGCGACCTCTCGCTCGCGGAGGTTCAGGTCGACTCGAAGCGATACGGCCCGCTCGCCTACCTCGGGACGGTGTCGGCGAGCGGCACGCCGTACACGTCGCCGGTCGCGGTGAACTGGGTGGACGACGAACTGCTCGCGTTCGTCGCGACCCATGAAGCCAAGGTGGCCAACGTTCGCCACAACCAGGCGATGACCGCGCATTTCGCGGTCGGCGAGAGCACCGGCTGGGACAGCTGTGTGTTGTGGGGGAGCGCTCGCGTGATCGACACGGTGGACGGCCGCACCGCCCTGTGGGATCGCATGGGATACGACCTCGGTCGTTTCGAACCCGGCGGACCCGGAGCCGACACGCACGTGTTCCTCGCGTTGACGCCGAGCAAGGCCGTGATCTTGCGCAACTACGGCATCGGCGGGCGGCACGAGTGGCGGGCGTCGTGAGCGGTCGCCTCACCAAGCTGTCGCGCTCGGTTGCTGGCAAGCGGGTCATCGTGACCGGCGCCGCCTCTGGCATGGGCCGCGCGACAGCGCATCTCTTCGCCGACGAAGGCGCACGGGTCGCCGTCGTCGACCTCGACCCCGAGCGAGTGCTCGCCGTCGGGCAAGAGATCCGCGACGTGCACGGTCCCGACGCAGCGATCGACGTGGTGTGCGACGTCGCCGACCTCGAGTCTCTGAGGTCCCTGGTCGCAACGGTCGTCGAACGTCTCGGCGGCATCGACGTCGTGATCAACAACGCCGGGGTGTCGCTGATCAACTCGGCGTTCCAGGACGAGGAGAGCTACGAGGCCAACTGGGCCAAGACCCTCGACGTCAACCTCACCGCACACTCCCGGTTGATCCGTCTCGCCTTGCCGCACCTGCGCGAATCGGGCGCGGGCCGCGTGGTCAACATCGCGTCGACCGAGTCGATCGTGGTGACCGCGGGTCTCGCCGCCTACGCGGCCACCAAGGCCGGTGTGGTCGGACTCACCAAGAGCTTCGCCGTCGAGCTCGGGCGCCATGGCGTGAACGTCAACTGCATCTGTCCCGGTCCGATCAACACCGGGATGACATCGGGCATCGACGCCGAAGCGAAACAGCTCTACGCCAAACGGCGCGTGCCGCTCAGGCGCTACGGCGATCCCGAGGAGGTCGCGCAGATGACCTTGAGCTTGTGCCTGCCTGCCGCGAGCTTCCTCAACGGAGCGATCGTCCCCGTCGACGGCGGCATGAGCATCCGTCACACCTGACCGGCGGGTTCGGACCTGCCGAGGCCCGCCAGGGACGACCCCTCAGGCCGGTCAGGATCGATCCGGCTCGGGGTCGTAGCCATCGAGGATGCCGCGAAGCCCCGTGACGTGGTCGCCGAATGCGAGTTGTTCGAGGATGCCCATGCCGTGCTCGACCGTGCCATCGGCCGGGGTGAGCGTCGCTCGGCACAGAGCCTGGATGTGCACGTTCTCGCGGGAGTTCGGCGTGTCGACCGGCGTGGCCAGATGCTCGCCTCCAACGGCGTGCTCACCCTTCCAGTAGCCGTGCCCGAACGACGGGTTGCCGTAACCGATGCCGCGCATGTGGAACTCGAACATCGGCTCGAGCCGCACCGTGTCGATCGACCCATCCCAGTGCACCAGGTCGTACTCGAACCACACCACCCACCGCGTGCCCGGCCGCCACTCGAGCCGGTAGTCCACGGTTCGAACGAACGACGCCGCCTCATCGCCGACCGGGGCGATCGCCCCCACTTCGTGCCATCGCCTGCCGTCGGCGTACTCGTTGACGTCGAAGTGCGTCGAGCACGAGGGGAAGTTGACGGGCGCCCACAGCCAGAAGAACTGCGCGAAGCCGACGGGGCCACCCTGAGGTGCCGGTTCGCCGACCGGGCGAACCCCCCACGACCGATCTCGCGATCCCAGCACCTCTGCGGGATCGAGGTCGATCCGCTCGCCGTCCACCTCGATCCAGCCGCTCCACGACCCGAACTGCGTGAGGCGGGTGTAGTCGAACAACGTGCGGTTGCCGGCGCGGAGGAAGAAGTGCGGTTCTTCGATCACCGGTGAGCGGAGTGTGAAGGTCACGTCGGCACGAATGCTGTGCTCGGGCGAATCGACGAGCACCTGCACGACGCGCAGCGGTTCGAGGATCTTCACCTCGATCGGGGTGAGCTGGGTTGCGTACATCCGGTCGTCGGGCGCCCGCTGGGAGACGAACACCGAGCGTTGTTCTCTGCTGATGCTGTCATCGGTTCCTGGGGCCGCCGGGCGCACGATGCAGAAGGCCGCATCGGCGACGTGACGATTGGAGTACAGCCCCATCGCGGCCGCGAAGTACACCGATCCATCAGGTGTGTACCCGTTGAAGAAGTAGCGGTCGTACTGATTGATGTCGCCCGAGGCCGAGTTGGCGATCGGAACGGACGCCTGGTGGATCGGGAAATCGTCGTAGCTGGTGAGCACGGAGGTGACCGTAGCCACGCCCGGACGTCCGTTGCGGAGTGGGCGCCACACCGACGGGCCTCGTACGCTGCCTGTCGTGGCCACCACCGCCGATGTCTCCGACGAATCCGGCGATGAAGGCGGCGGCGCGTCGTCCGACCGTCCTCGCGGGCGCCGCCTCAGCCTCTCGCCCCGGCAGTACCGGTCGATCTGCGTAGCGGCGCTCGCACTTCTCGCGATCATCGTGGTGTCCGGAGCTGGCGTTCGCCTGACCGGATCGGGTCTCGGCTGCGACGACTGGCCGAACTGCAACAACGAGCAGCTGATCGATGTGTCGTCGAAGCACGCGGCGATCGAGCAGATCAACCGGCTGTTCACCGGACTGGTCGCCCTGGGCGTCATCATCGCGGTGCTCGGCTCCATGCTGCGCGAGCCACGCCGGAGCGACCTCACCAGGCTGTCGTGGGGCTTGGTCGCAGGCGTGGTCGGACAGATCCTGCTCGGCGGGTTCACGGTGCTGGTCGATCTCCACCCGGCCGCAGTGCAAGCGCACTTCATCCTGTCGATCGTGCTGATCGCCAATGCGGTGGTGTTGGTGTATCGAGCCGGTCTTGCCGATCGAGTCACCGTGCCTCGGGTGAGCAAGCCGATCCGCCGGCACGTGTGGGCGATCACCGTCGCCACCGCGATCGTGATCGTGCTGGGCACCGTGGTCACGGGTTCCGGCCCTCACGCCGGCGACGAAGACGCTCGCCGGTTCGGGTTCGCGATCCACCGCGTCGTGCAGCTGCACAGCATCGCGGTGTGGGTCGCGGTCGCCGTCGTGGCCGGGTTGATGTTCCGGCTTCGCTCCCGCCGCGACGACCTTGAGGTGCTCGACGGAGTGATCGTCGCGTGGATCTGTATCGCTGTCCTGCAGGGTGGCGTGGGCTACCTGCAGTACTTCACCGACATCCCGGCGGCACTGGTGGCGGTGCACATCGCGCTCGCCACCGTGCTGTGGGGGATCACGGTGTGGATGGTGGAGGTGATGCGTGGGCCGTCGTCAGACCAGCGCCTTCACGAACTCGGCGGTCTTGTCGATGATCGCCGAGAAGAACCCGCCGACGTCGCTGACGAAGTCTCCGAATGCGCCGGCGGACGCTGACGGGTTCCGCCAGAACGAGATCACGAGGAACATGACGAACACGGTCGTCAGGCTCTTTCTCACGGTTAAGAATGTCACGGCACGACCTCCAACTGACCACTCGAGCCGAACCCAGGGGATTCCGGGGTCGACGAACGAGCAGTGAGATCTCCGCTTGATGACAGAGGCTAGCGACCGGAGGCGATCAGATCAACGATCCCAGTGCGCCGACCACCTGACGGAATTCGCGAATCGTGCGGTGGAGGATGTCCTCCGCCGTGCGGACCTGGTCGATGCGTCCGGCAACTTGACCGGTGAGCGCAAGTGAGGCCTCCATGTCGCCGCCGAAGTAGAGATCGGTGGCGGTGCCGAACTCGGTCATCGAGACGTTCTCCTCCCGCTCGAGCCGTTCGCTCCGCTTGGTCCGAAGCGCGCGCAGTCCGGGGCGACCGAATCGGTTGAGGAACACGGTGTCGGTCTCGGCCGCAGCGATGATCGCATCCTTCCAGTTCTGGTGCACCGGCGACTCCGCTGCGCTCACCATCCGAGTCCCCATCTGCACACCATCTGCACCGAGGGCGAAAGCGGCGGCCATCGATGCTCCGTCGGTGATGCCGCCTGCGGCGATAATCGGCACGTCGAGCTTCGAACGCACCAGCGGCAGCAGCACCATCGACGACACGTCGCGTGGGTTCTTGAACCCGCCTCCCTCGCCGCCTTCCACGACCAGGCCGTCGACACCGGCATCCACGGCCTTCTGCGCGGCGACGAGCGTGGGCACCACGTGGAACACGGTGAGACCCGCTGCTTTCAGTTGTGTCGTGTACTTACCCGGATCTCCGGCCGACGTGGTGACGAACTGCACGCCCTGTTCCACCACGAACTCCACGATCGCGGGATCGCGCACGAAGGCCTGGGCGATGTTGACACCGAAGGGTCGGCTGGTCAGCTCGCGCATGGCGATGATCTCGCCACGGATGGCATCGAGCTCGCCCGATGACGTCTCGATGATGCCGAGGCCACCGGCCCGGCTGACTGCCGACGCCAGCTGCGAGCGGGCGATCCACCCCATCGGTGCCTGAACGATCGGATAATCGATCCCGAGCAGCTCGGTCACCCGCGTACGCAACGGGGCGGGACGTGGCTCTGTCACGGCCGCTTGCCCTGCATCTCGAGGTACTCCTTGCGAGCTTTCGCATGACCCTTGGCGCCACCGCCCAGCAGACCCCCGGTGCGCACCTCCTTCACCGTGTCCTCGAGCTTTTCGAGGACCGCGGCGATGTCGTCGAGCGGACCGGCGCGGTCGACATCTGCCAGCGCGGCGTGAATGTGGCCGAGGTTCTTCCGGAGTTGCTCGAACTCCTTGTCGAGTTCCTCGCGTGCTTCTTGCAGATCATCACCCATGCGGTGACCGTACCGGCCGCGCCGTCACCCCGCAGCGATCGAACGGTCAACTCTCGACGACGGGGTCGTAGAGGTGATGGCAGTCGTTGATCGACACCACGGTCGATCCCTGCGTCGGGTGCAGGCGCACGAGCGTGATGCTGGTGTTCTCGACGGTCATCCAGAGTGAGCGGTGGACGCCGAGCACGTGTGACAGGTAGGCGTTGATCGCCCCGCCGTGAGCGACGACTGCGATTCGGTGCCCTGCGTGCCTCGCGGCAACGACATCGATCACCGCTCCGAACCGCGATCGCAGCGCATCGTCGCCTTCGCATCCAGGGATGCCGTCCCACCTGCCGGTGAGGGACCAGGCGATGAACTCGGGATCCTGTGTGGCCGCCCGTCGACGGAACTCACCGTTGCTCCAGTCGCCGAGGTCGACCTCGCGCAGATCCTCGATCACGTCGAGCGTGAGGCCGCGGGCATCGGCGATGGGTTGCGCAGTCTGGACGGCGCGGGCGAGATGAGAGCTGTACACCCCATGCAGGGTGACCGGTGCCAGTCGCGCCACCAAGGCCGCGGCCTGCGCGTGCCCCACGGTGTGCAGGGGCGGGTCGGCCGACTCCGCGGTGCCCGGGATCACGTCGGCAGATCGCCCGTGGCGGATCAGGAGCACGTCGCACGAGTCGGCGTCGAGGAGCCCGCGCAACGTGGGCTGTGGCACGGCCTGTGTGCTGTCGGTGAGGAGCGGGTCGGGCGGATCGGAGGTCATCGGCCGCGACCGTAGCGGCGACATCTTCATGGCCTTGCCTACGATGGCGGCAATGATCTCGGCGCGTCACCCGCTCGATTCGTCGGGAGTCCCCTTGCCCGACGGCAGCTGGCCCGACGCCATCGGCTCCGGTGGCGCACTCGATCTGGTCCGCCGCTTCTGCAACTCGATCAACCGCGAACAGGGTGGTGACGCGTGGCGCGACGTCGGCGAGCTTGATTCGTGGTTGCGTCGTGAGGGCTACGACGTCGAACGGGTCACCGTCGGGGACCGCGAGGAGATGCTCGAGTTGCGCGATGCGATGTGGCGTTCGATCGTCGAGCGATCGCTCTCGCTGCTGGCCGACGCCCTGGACCACTGCCGCCTGCGGCCCGTCGCCGATGGTGTGCGGCTGCGCCTCGTGGCGACGGGCACGACATCGGACGTGGTGGCGGCTCGACTGGTGGAGGTGATCGTCGAGGCGCAGAGCACCGACACATGGGAACGGGTGAAGGCGTGCCAGCACTGCGGCTGGATCTTCGTCGATGCGTCACGCAACCGCAGCGGTCGCTGGTGCTCGATGTCGGTCTGCGGTGGGCGCGAGAAGGCCCGCGCCTATCGAAGCAGGCGGCGCGGTCCGCACGAGGTCGAATCAGGGCGCTGAGGTCGAGGGAGAGTCGGCCTCGTCGCCGACGAACACCACCTGACCCGTCTCGACGCATGCTCGATCTGCGGTCCGCCGCATCGGCACCCAGTCGGCGGCGTCGGGGATCACGATGAACGGCAGCAAGATGCCGTCGCCGAGATCGACCTGGGCGACGAACTTGTGAGGCTGCTTCACTTCGGCGAGCGCATGTGGGTCGCAACGGCTCTCGGTGAAACGGATCGGGACCTCGGCGACGGCTTCGTCGGCTTCGAGCACCGCGACCGGTTCACCAGGCGCGCTGTCGACGGCCTCGAACGAGTACGGGATGGTGCCCGAGATCGAGTCGATCGTGATGGTCCCGGCGCCCGTGCCGCGCGTGAGGCGCAGCGAGCCCGCGGTGACCGGGCGCCCGTCGTAGGTCTCTTCGTGCAGATCGACCCACTCGATGGTGACCGTTGCGACGATGAACTGGCGCTGGCAGTCCTCGAGGTACAGACGGCGAGCCAGATGCCAGCGGTCGACGACGGGGACCTCGCGTACCGAACCGTCGGCCAGCCCCAGCATCACCACGGCGTCGTCCATCGACGGCATGGTGTCGATCGAACCGTCGCCGACGCACGTCGCGCCCGGAAAGGGGACGGGCAGGTCGATGATCTGCCCGCTGACGATCGTCGTGTCGCGCGGGGTGATCGGACTGGAGTAACCCGTCCAGACGAACTGCACCGACGAGACCTCGAAGCGTTCGTCGGTATCGTTGATGATCTGGAGTTGGAACTGCCCCTTCGCGGGGTCCTCGCGGTTCTGCTGTGGTACGGCCACCAGGAGCCCGGCTGGAATCGGGATCTTCGGCTCGGTGGTGGGGGGCACGATCTCGGTCGTGTCGGTCGTGTCGGTCGTGGGAGGCGTGTCGGTGGAGGGAGGCACGTCGTCGGTCGTGTCGGTCATGTCGGTCGCGGAAGCCGATGCAGCCGGTGCAGCCGGTGCAGCCGCTGCAGCCGGCGTCGCGGTGGAGACCGACGCTGCGTCGGGGGCATCATCGGCGCACCCGACGCACACCGACGCCACGGCGACG
>JAYUSX010000266.1:0-4011 GCA_043755475.1 Actinomycetota bacterium | reverse complement strand
TGCTGCATCACCGATGGACGCCTCCAGCTCGTCGGCGGCAACTCCGTCGCAGGTGCCAGTCGGCCCGAGCTCCTCGAGGGCGTCTGAGAGGAGTCGTGCGTCCACGAGCGCTGCCACCACCGCACAATCGAGCGGATCCTGCGCTGCAAGGGCGACGGTGGGTGTCGTCATCGCAACCGCTACAACCGCCACGAGCATCCAAGAACTGACACGTTCGACAACCACGACTTCTCCCCCAACGAACGTCGCATCTTCGCAGAAGACCACACCACCTTGGTGCGGGGTTCACGCGTACTGACGCAGCCAGCTCTCCAGCATGACCACCGACCACAGGCGATAGTCGTAGTTGCGGGCACCGGATTGGTGGTCGCTCCACGTGCTCTGCAAGGCGCCGCCATCCAGCCACCCGTTCGACACGGCCTGCGAACCGCTCACCAGATCGCCGGCCCAGTCGCGCAGGGGGCCGCGCAGCCAGGTGGCCAACGGCGGGTCGAAGCCCATCTTCGGTCGGTCGACGATCGCTTGTGGCACCAGACCGTTCAGCACCTCGCGCAGCACCAACTTGCCCACCCCGCCCTTGGTCTTCACGTCCAGCGGCTGGCGCCACGACCACTCCAACAGGCGATGGTCGAGGAAGGGCGAGCGCACCTCCAGTGACGCAGCCATGCTCGCTCGGTCCACCTTCACCAGCATCTGGTCGGGCAGCACGACTGCGGTGTCGGTGAGCATCATCTGCTCGATCGGCCCGAGCCCGTTCATCGAGGTGGAGAACGCGGCAGCGGCGCTCGCGCCTGGCACGGCATCGGCTGGCCAGATCTGGGCGAGGCTGCTCCACAGGTCGGCATCGCCCGAGCGCATCACGGTGGCGGCTTTCTGCACCTTGTCGCCCAGGTTGGGCAGCCGGAACCGCTCGGGCAGGCGTCGGCTGACGGAGGCGCTGATCCGATCGATGGTCGCCGGCGATGGGGCGAGCAGGGCACGGCCCAATCCCGACCGGATGGGCCCAGGCATCCAACCGACCTTCGACCACAGCGAGCTGCCGAGCGAGTGGCGGTTGTAACCGGCGAAGACCTCGTCACCGCCGTCACCTGCCAGGCACACCGTCAGCTCACGCCGGGCGGCTTGGCACAGCAGCAGGCTGGGCAGCATCGAGGGATCGGCGAACGGTTCGTCCCACACCTTCGACAGGTGCGGCACCGCGTCGAGCACGGCCGACATCGGCAGCTCGACCGACGTGTGCTTCGTGCCGAGGTGGTTGGCCACGCTGGCGGCGTGTGCGCTCTCGTCGAAACCGAGCTCGGGCATTGCGACGGTGAACGTGCGCAGCGGTGTGCCGCCGAGTGCCTGCTGGGCGAAGGCCGCCACCAGGCTGCTGTCGATGCCGCCGGAGAGGAACGATCCGAGTGGCACGTCGCTCTCGAGGCGCAGGCCCACCGCGTCGGCCAGCAGTGGTCGCAGTTCATCGGCTGCCGACGCGACCGACGCATGGCGGCGGCCGGCAAGGCTGGCGCTGATCGATTGCTCGACGCTCCACCACTGTCGATCGGTGATGCTCACCGTGCCGTGGTTCAATCGGGCTTCGATCAGGTGGCCGGGGCTCAGCTGCTGCACGCCTCGGTAGATCGTGCCCGGGTGCGGGATGAAGCTCCAGCGCAGCAACGATTGCACCGCCGACGGGTCGATCTCGGGCCGGAAGTCGGGCAGTGCGCGGAACGCCTTCAGCTCACTGGCGAACAGCAGGCGTCGGCCATCGTTCGTCCAGTAGAGCGGCTTCTCGCCGAGGCGGTCACGGGCGAGCGTGAGCGTGTGGGTTGCCGTGTCCCACGCAGCAAAGGCGAACATGCCGTTCGTCTTCAGCAGCGTGCGTTCCACGCCCCACATGTCGATGGCCTCGACCAGCGTCTCGGTGTCGCTGTGGCCCCGAAAACGAACGCCACCCGACTCGAGCTCGGAGCGTATGGAGCGATGGTTGTAGATCTCGCCGTTGTAGGCGATCACCCAACGCCCAGACGCGCTGTGCATCGGCTGTGCACCGAGCGGGCTGAGGTCGATGATCGACAACCTCCGGTGAGCCAGGGCGACCGTTGCCCCGTCGCTCCAGGTGGCTCCGAGGTCAGGCCCGCGGTGCACCAATGCGCGAGCGAGCATCTCACCAAACGAGTCGGTACACCCCTCGCCGAGCCCGCCTGCTACCCCGCACATTCGCCAGATCGTACGCCATGAGAAGCCATCTCACGACGGAGGACCAGCATGCGCTTTACGAACCTGGACGGCTCAGCGGCCTTCGAGCACGGATCGATACATCTCCACCATTCGATCCGCGCTCCGCTCGAGCGTGAATCGGTCGAGGAAGTCTTTGCGCGCCTCATCCGCAAGTCGCTGAGCGAGCGCCATGTCGTCGAGCACCCGCTTGATGGCTGCCGCCATCGCTACGGGGTCACGTGGCTCGACGATCAGCGAGTTCCGCTCATGCTCCAGGATGCCGGCCATGCCCTCTAGGCGGGTGGAGACGATCGGCGTCCCGATCGCCATCGCCTCGAGTGCGATACCAGCAGTTCCTTCGAACAGAGAAGGCAGCGCCATGACATCAGCGGCGGCCAGCAGGTCTGCGACATCGGTGCGATGGCCGAGCAGCGTCACGAACTGGTCGGCGCCTGGCGTCTCGGAGATCGTTCGGTGTAGGTCTTCGGTCGCGTTGCCGTCTCGCCCCGCGATCATCAGCCGAACGCGCCCGTCCGCCGCGTGCAGCTGGCTCACCGCCCGCACCAGATCGACGTGCGCTTTGGCGTGCTCGTGCCGGCCCGCAGTGATGACAAGCCGATGATGGTCGGAGACGTTGAGCACCCCTCGAACCTGCGCTCGCCGATCTGAGGTCCTCTCGCCAAGTTCATCGGTCGGCCGGCCACGTTCGACCACGGTGATGCGGCTTGGGTTGATTCGATACGCCGACGCGTAGAGCTCGGCAACTCCAGGCGTCACGGCGTGAAAGCGATCGACAGCGAGTCTTCCGGTGGCAACGTCGAGAAGGTTCACAAGGTCAACCTTCCAACGAGGCGGATCGGCAGGTGTGCGGAACCGTCGGAGCCTCGGAACGCTGACGAGACTCGAGATCACTCTGGCGGTCGTGAGCACCGAGGCGAGCCGACCGACTTGGTCGGCTTGATAGATGGCAGTGTGAACGATGTTTGGTTCAAGCGTCTTCAGGACCCGGTGGGCATGCATGACTTTGGCGGGCACGGAGCCGCCGTCGATGAGGTGAACTGGCACACCTAGCGCGATCACCTCTTGCTCGCTGCCTTCGACCGTATGTCGGAGGACCAAGCAGCTCGGTGACACTCCACGCGCTATCAACGCGGGAAGAAGCAGTGCGGTCGACCGCTCCGCACCGCCGGCGCCGAGGCTGTCGAGAACGAAGGCGACCTTCATCCCTGCCTGTCTCTCGGCCTCTTCCTGATGTCGCCGGCGATCTGCCGCATCCCATATGGAACAGACCGGCGGAACGATGCCCATCGTTGGCCGAGACTCCCGATCCGTACGGCGCGCCAAGCCCAACTCAGCCCATTCCTGGGCTCATGCCGGGCGAAGTACCGAGCACTCACCCTTGCGTACAGTTCGCTCGACGCATCTGGCCACGGCGCCAGTTGAGCAGCGCGCGCCCCCACAACGGATCGAAGGCTCTCCGCCTCTTGTGACACGCCGTCGCTGTCTCGCAATCCTGCATGGTCCGAACACCAGACCAGAGTCTCTGGCACGACTGTCGTTCGCCCGCTGGTGAGCAGACGGATGAAGAAATCTGTGTTGTCGTCGAACCTGGTTGGTGTCGCTGCGTCTGCGACGAAGCCCCCGGCATGCCGAAGCGTTGTGCGACGCATCAGGGGTATGTCGTGGTTGTTCGTGAGGGTAGGCGAAACCCAGCCTTGCCCGCCGAGCCTTCGTTCGACACGCACGCTGCCGTCGGGTGCGATCCAGGCGAACCAGCACAGAACGATGTCGAAGCCGTCTCGAGCTGCC
>JAYUSX010000265.1:0-4011 GCA_043755475.1 Actinomycetota bacterium | reverse complement strand
TCGGGTTCGACGCCTTGGTGGTGTTGCCGTTGATGGCGGCTTCGATGATGACGGGTGCTTTGCGGGTCACGCCGCCATCATGCCGATCCCAGCCCATGGTGGGCCGATCGTGGGCCGATCGCCGGGTCGATGGCGGGTCGATGGCGGGTCGATGGCGGTGCAGAAGAGACCCTTCGCGACGCCGCCTCGGCCCGCCTGCTTTCGGGACGGATGTCCCTACCTACCGGTCGGTAGGGAGAGTAGGATCAGTGGTGATGAGCCTCGTCGACGACTCGCCCGCTGCCTCAGACCTCGACTCCGCTGCCGACGGCGGGGCTCGCCGACCTCGAGAGCGAACCCAGTCGTTGAACGACGTGCGGGCGATCATCCCTGAGACCTGCTACCGACGGTCGGGCATCCGTGCGACGGTTGCGCTCGCCCAGGCGGCGGTGCTGTACGCCGTGCCGATGGTCGGGCTGGTGCTGGTCGACGCATGGTGGGCCGTCGTTCCCCTGTGGGCGCTTGCCGGCCTGGCGGTCGCCGGGTTGTTCGTGCTCGGCCACGATGCATCGCACGGTGCGCTGCTCGAATCCCGGAGCGCGAACCGCAACGTCGCCCAGGTGTGCATGGCGCCCAGCATCCATGTCGAGGCCGCATGGGACCTGGGTCACAACCGCATCCACCACGGCTACACCACACGACAGGGGTTCGACTTCGTCTGGCATCCCACCACCCCCGAAGAGTGGCGTTCGATGGGGTGGTTCGCCCGCATGCGGCACCGCTTCGAATGGTCGTTCCTGGGCAGTGGCGCCTACTTCTTGCGCACCGTGTGGTGGCAGAAGATGTGGCGGTTCAACGCGCCGGGCAAGCGTCACGATGCGATCGTGCGCGACAAGATCGTGCTCGGTTCGTTCTTGGTGCTCGCCGTCGGCGGCATCGTGACCGCGGGCGCGCTCACCGGAGGCATCGTCGGGGCGATCTGGCTGCCGGTGAAGCTGCTCGTCGTGCCGTTCCTGCTGTTCATCCACATCATCGGGTGGACCGTGTACGTGCACCACGTCGATCCCGAGATCCGGTGGTGGACCCGCAAGGACTGGACTCAGTTCCGCGGCCAGATGGACTCCACCACCGTGCTGCGCATGCCCCGGGTGATGAACCTCCTCTGGTTCCACAACATCTTCGTTCACGTGCCGCATCACGTCGACGCGCGCATCCCGTTCCACCAGCTGCCGGCCGCTGCCAAGGCGATCGAAGCCGCCTACCCCGACACCGTCCGCGACTCGAAGCTGTCGATGCGCTCGTACCTGCGCGCCGCCAAGGCCTGCAAGCTGTATGACTTCGACGCCGCCTGCTGGGTGCCGTACGCCGCCGCCAACCCCTGACCTCCCGTGAGCGGCACCCGCAGCGGGTGCGGGTCTGGCTCACGGGCCGATGGTCAGGCGTCGAGCTGGCGGGTGAGGCCCTGCACGGAGTCGATGAACTCGTCGATCATGTCGAAGACGACTTGCGCGGCTGGCTTGGCCACGTTCATCGAGCCGACGATCTGGCCGACGAAGTAGTTCGCCAGCTGCTCGGCACCCGAACCCTCACGGTACGACGCCCGGTCGATGCGAGCACGCGCTTCGGCCACCAGGATCGGTTGCATCGGCATGCCGAGCGGCCTCGGGTTGGCCGGATCGTCCCACTCGTCGGTCCACGCGCTGCGCAGCTGGCGAGCCGGCTTCCCGGTGAGCGACCGCGAGCGCAGGGTGTCGCTCGACGACGCGGCGAGGAACTTCTGCTTCACGACCGGGTGGGTCTCGGCCTCATCGGTGGTGAGCCACACACTGCCGCACCACACGCCCTGTGCCCCGAGGGCCATCGCTGCTGCCATCTGCCGTCCGCGGCCGATGCCGCCCGCACCGAGTACCGGCACCGGCGCCACCGCGTCGACGATCTCGGGGATGAGCACCATCGTTCCCACTTCGCCCGTGTGGCCCCCGGCTTCGGCACCCTGGGCGATGATCAGGTCGACACCGGCGTTCACGTGGCGCTCGGCATGCTGGGCCTTGCCGGCGAGGGCGCCGATGAGACGACCTTCCTCCTTGCAGCGCTCGATCATGTGCCCGGGCGGCGGCCCGAGAGCGTTCACCAGGAGGCGAGGTCGGTGGGCGAGGGCGATCTCGAGCAGCGGGTCCATCATCGCTGCCGAGAACGGGGCGGCGCCGCCGGCGGCGGTGGCCGGATCACGGCGAGGGCGGCCGTCATCGGGCAGCGCGGGCACGTCGTACTTCTCCATCAGCTGCGCCACGAACGCCCGGTGCTCGTCGGGGATCATGTTGCGGATGCCCTCCATCGTCAGGCCCCCCTCGTCGGATCCGGCGTACTTCGCCGGCACGATGACGTCGACGCCGTATGGACGGTCGCCGATCTCGTCCTCGATCCACTTCAGGTCGATCTCCAACTGCTCCGGAGAGTGCGCCGCGGCGCCCAGGACACCCATGCCGCCCGCCTTCGTCACTGCGGTAACGACATCACGGCAGTGGGTGAAGGCGAGGATCGGCACATCGATGCCGAACATGTCGGTGATCGCGGTCTTCATGACAGGGGCCCCCAGAAGTCGATGACGGGCCGACGGTACCCGACATGAGGGACGTGGAGCCGAACCGGCGGCAGCACGCCGAGGGCCCCGGTGAGGTCAGGTGAGATCGGTGGCGGCGCCGGCGAACTGCGATTGGTACAGCTCGAAGTACGCGCCGCGCTGGGCCAACAGGTCGCGATGGTTGCCCTGTTCGACGATCTGCCCTGCATCCATCACCAGGATCACGTCGGCGTCTCTGATGGTCGACAGGCGGTGGGCGATCACGAAGCTCGTGCGTTGCTGGCGCAGAGCGGCCATCGCTCGTTGGATCAGCACCTCGGTACGGGTGTCGACCGAGCTGGTGGCCTCGTCGAGGATCAGCATCGTCGGGTCGGACAGGAACGCCCGGGCGATCGTGATGAGCTGCTTCTCGCCCGCACTCACGTTGCTACCCTCGTCGGCGATCACGGTCTGGTAACCGAGCGGCAGCGAGTGAACGAACCGGTCGACATAGGTCGCGCGAGCCGCGGCGTGCACCTGTTCGTCGGTGGCGTCGGGGTTGCCGTACCGGATGTTCTCGAGGATCGTGCCGCCGAACAACCAGGTGTCCTGCAGCACCATGCCGAGTTGATTGCGCAGCTCGCGGCGCGGCATTGCGGCGATGTCGCGGCCGTCGAGGGTGATCCGACCATCGTCGAGGTCGTAGAAGCGCATGAGCAGATTGACGAGGGTGGTCTTGCCGGCGCCGGTGGGTCCCACGATCGCGACCGTCGTTCCCGGTTGGGCAACGAGCGACAGGTCGTGGATGAGCGGACGATCTGCTTGGTACCTGAACGACACCTGTTCGAACTCCACGCGGCCGGCCGCTGCCGATGGCGTGTCGGACGTCGTGGGATCGGCGGACTCCTCCGCCGCGTCGAGCAGTTCGAACACCCGCTCGGCCGACGCGATGCCGGACTGCAACACGTTGATCATCGAGGCGAACTGGGTGAGCGGCATCGTGAACTGACGCTGGTACTGGATGAAGGCTTGGACGTCGCCCAGGCCCAGTGCACCCGACGAGACCCGCAGGCCGCCGACGACGGCGATCGCGACGTAGCCCACATTGCCGAGGAACATCATCATCGGCTGGATCGACCCGGCCGCGAACTGCGCTTCGAACCCGGCTTGGTACATCTGTTGGTTCGTTGCTGCGAAGCGCTCCCGAGCTTCGCCCTGCCGACCGAAGGCCTTCACGATCGCGTGCCCGGTGAACACCTCTTCGACCTGGGCGTTCAACGCTCCGGTGTGCTTCCACTGAGCCATGAAGCGACTCTTCGATCGTTTGGCGATCGCCTTCATCGAGAGCACCGACGTCGGCACGGTGACCACGGCGACCATGGCCAGCAGCGGTGAGATCCAGAACATCATGGCGAGCACGCCGGTGATCGTCAGTGCCGAGGTCAGCAGCTGACTGAGGGTCTGTTGCAGGC
>JAYUSX010000264.1:0-10077 GCA_043755475.1 Actinomycetota bacterium | reverse complement strand
GGACGGGGATCATCGCCCTCCAGATGTCGATGTTGTGATCGACGAATGCCTGCCCGAATCGGGCGACGGCCGGCTCGTACCACGGACCCGACATCTGCTCCAGCTCGTGTCGGGCGACGTCGAGGTGCCACTCGTGTCGGCTGGTGAGCACCACGTCGACGAAGCCGGCGGCTCGCAGAGCCAGTGGGCCGGGCTGCACCGTGACGACATCGATTCGATCGCTCAGCCCCTCACGTTCGGCTCGAGCTCGTGCGATCGAGATCACGGTGTCCTCGACGTCGATCCCGGTGACGTGGCCGACCGCGTGTGATCGCACGAGATGTCGGTCGACGCCGCCGACGCCACAACCGATGTCGAGCACTCGCGCCCCGGCGAGGTCGAGCCCGGCGACCACCCGGTCGACCTCGTCGGGACCACCTGGCGACAAGAACCCCTCGCCCCACACGAGCTCGAGCAGACCGATGAGCTCCTGGTGATACAGCTCGCCGTGTTCGTTCACGTCACTCAGCCTCCTGTCAGCCTCCAGTGAGGTTCCAACGATGTTGGTCCTCACCCCGCCGAACGATCAAGACCCGCGCCTCGCCCGGCGCTTGCGCCGTCCCGAACACCAGGTCACAGGTCTGCTCGGCGACGGTCATCGCAGCGCATGCCCGACCACCCGCTTGTTCGGCCGTCAGCGGTGCGAGGGCCGCACCGCTGACGATCAGCCGGAAGTTGTCGAGGCCCGCGGCATCGTCGACGCCGGCCAGGCGCATCGTCACTCGCATCAGACCATCGAGCTCCTCGGCGGCCAGCACCGTCACGTCCAGATCGCCCGCCCGCGCTCGAGCACCGATGGCCAGGTCGCCTTCGCCGCTGCTCGATTCGCCGGCGAACCGCCAGAGTTGGATGCCGCCTGCGAGCAGGATCACCAGTCCGCAGGCAACGGCGAGCAAGAGGAGGGTACGCGTCCGCATGGCGTGCTCAGACTAGGGCCGAGCATGCGCCGGACCTCAGAGCGCGTTGGTCACCGCGGCGGCGCAGTCGAAGACGCGGGTGTTGTAGTCGTCTTCGTTGGTCGAGTACCAGTTCTTGCCCTCGAGGCACTGCGGGGCGACGAGCTCGGTGGGAACCTCCCATGCCTCCAACTGGCCCGTCGCAACGAGGTCGAGGAAACACGGCGAGGCGGCCTCGACCAGCGCGATGAACTCGGCGTCGGGAAGCGAGTAGACCTCGCTGTTCCAATAGGCCTCGGCGACACCGCACTCGGGGAAGCGGAACTGGGGCGAGACGAACAGAGGGTCGATCGTCCCGGCGGCGACCCCCTCGTTCAGGCATGCGACACCAGCGGCAGCATCGGCCGCCTGGAAGCAGGCCGAATACGCCTCGTACTCCGCGTCGTCCTCGATCGGCACCGTGGATTCGGTGACCGTGCCCTCGTCGATGCCGTCATCGATGGGGAGCTCGATCGGGAGCTCGTCAGGCAGCTCGAAGCCGTCGCCTCCGTCGAGGATCGTGCCGTCGACGCTCTCGGCGAAGTCTCGACCTGCGGCGATGATGTCGCGCAGCTCGTCGGCATCGAGCGCGCCGAGCAGGCCGTTGTAGGCATCGAATCCCGACCGAAGCGGGCTCACGTACCACTCGCCATCCACCTCGTGCACCGCGATCCCGGCGCCTTCGTAGTCGGCAAGCGCCTCTTCAACCACGTCGAACACCTTCTGTGCAGCAGCGTCGTCACCGAAACCGAAGCCACCGAACACCGAGCCGGCGGCTTCGCCCTGGCATGCCGAGAACTCCTGGATCTCGCCATCGAGCTCGGCCGTGGCTTTCACGCATCCGTCCTTCAACTCGGCGCGCACCGTCCCGATGTCGGGCACGGTTGCGTCGAAGGTGAGGGTGTCGATGGCCACCGATCTCCGGCTCCCGTCACCCGAGACCGTGAAGGTGGTGTCGGTGATGGCCCAGTCGATGCCGACATCGTCGAGCTCGGCCTGTGCTTCGCTGAGGAACACCGGCGCATAGCGCTGCAACGCCTCGGCTTCGCTCGGGTCGAGAGTGGCGATCATGCCCTCGAGATCGAGGTCGCTGACCGCGTCGATCATCTGCTGCACCGCACCCTCCGGGGTGCTCGCGCCCTTCGCCTCGACCCCCGACTCCGGGATGTCGTCGGAGCCGTCGCGCCCCGCTTCCGCAGCCGAGTAGAAGGCGCTGAGGTACCACCGGCCGTCTCGCTCGACCACGGTCATTTTTGTGCCGTCGAACTCCGAGCTCTCCGGCTCGGCATCCATGTCGGGACGTTCTCCATCGAACAGCTCGTCGATCACCAGACCGCCGAGCGGCACCTTGTCGCCGTCGACCGTGATCGTCGACGAACCGCTCAGGTAGATGTTGCTGATGTCTGCCACGTTGGTGGATTCCTCGCGCACCGTCACATCGGCGAACTGGATGTCGATGCCCCCGATCTTCGAGAGATCGGCATCTGCGGACAAGATCTCGAGTCGGCTGAGATGGCCGACGAGATCGATCATCGGCTCGCGGAACGCCTCTCGTTCGCCGGGCAGCAGCAGGTCGATCACCCCGAGGAAGTCCTCGTTGTCGAGTGCCGAGGTGAGCGACGTACCGACCTCGGCGGGCGACGCTGCGCCTCCTTCGGCGTCGTTGCCGGTGATCTTGACCACGGCGAATGCCCCAGCGGCCACCAACGCCGTCACCCCCAGCACGGCTCCGGCGAGCGCTCCCTTCGAACGTTTGTGCCCATCGACGGCACCGCCTCCGAAACCTGGAGCACCGTCGTTCACCGTCACCATGGGCGAGATCGGATCGGGACCGGGCACTCGAGTCGGCGTGCCGAACTCCATCGCCGGAGGCGCCTGAGGCGACGGCGGCACCGGCGGTACGGGTTGGCCGGCGGTGACCGCTGACCTCGGCGGAGCCATCGCCAGGGTCGGCTTCACGGGCACCGGATCCGCGACGACGGGCGGCACGGCCTGCCCGCCGGCGGGCGACGGCGGCGCCCAGGGGTTCGGCGACTGATCCTGCGGTCCGTTCATGCGCTGACACTACTTTCCGGCCGTGACCCGACCATCGGCACTCGCTCTCGTACACGGTGACGAAGAGATATCGGCCGGTCAAGCCCCCGACGTGAGCGCGACTCCAGCATCGGGCGAGCTGGAGACAGCACGCACTCGGGATCGGACGTAGCGTTCCTCACATGCGCATCGTCATCTCGGGTTCGTCCGGCCTCATCGGAAAGGCGCTCGTGGCGTCGCTGCAAGGCCATGGCCATCAGGTGGTTCGTCTCGTTCGGAGACCGGCGAGCGGCGCCGACGAGGTCACGTGGGAGCCGGCGGCCGGCGCGCTGCCGGGCGGTGCGCTCGATGGCGTGGATGCGGTGATCAACCTGTCGGGCGCCGGCATCGGCGACAAGCGTTGGACCGACGCCTACAAGCACGAACTGCTCGACAGTCGCCTTCGGACGACCGAACTGCTGGCCACGTCCATCGCCGCGGCCGACCAGCGACCGTCGGTGTTCCTGTCCGGGTCGGCCATCGGCTGGTACGGCCCGCGAGGCGACGAGGAGCTCACCGAGGAGTCCGCGGCGGGCGAGAGCTTCCTCGCCGACGTGTGCCGCCAGTGGGAAGGCGCAACCAGAGCGGCCGAGGAAGCCGGGGTGCGAACCGTCCACCTGCGCACCGGGATCGTGCTCACACCGAAGGGTGGCGCGCTGAAGAAGCAGCTGCCGTTGTTCAAGTTCGGGCTCGGTGGGCGGTTCGGTACCGGCCGGCAGTGGCAGAGCTGGATCTCCCTCGACGACGAGGTCGCCGCGATCGAGCACCTGCTCGCCGCCCAGGTGTCGGGTGCGGTGAACCTGACCGCACCCCAACCGGTGACGAACCGGGAGTTCACCGAGGTGCTCGGCAAGGTGCTGAAGCGGCCGACCGTACTGCCGATCCCGTCGTTCGGCCCGAAGCTGTTGTTGGGCCGCGAGCTCGCCGACGCCCTGCTGTTCACCGGTCAGCGCGTGCTGCCGGCCAGGCTCGGCGCCTCTGGGTACGCCTTCCAACACGCCAGCCTCGAGGTGGCGCTCCGAGCCTTGCTCGCACGATGAGCACCCCCCCGATCACCGCCGACGTGGTCGTGGTCGGTGCCGGCCTCGCCGGCCTGTGCCTCGCCCGACATCTCCAGCGGGCTGGACGGACCGTCACCGTGGTCGAAGCATCCGATGGCATCGGCGGTCGGGTGCGCTCGGACCACGTCGACGGGTTCACGCTCGATCGAGGCTTCCAGGTGTTGCTCACCGCCTATCCGGAGGCGCGTCGGCAGCTCGACCTGCCGGCGCTCGCCCTGCAGGCGTTCGACCCGGGCGCGGAGGTGCGCATCGGGTCGAAGTTCCACGTCGTCGGCGATCCGATGCGCCAGCCCTCCACGCTGGCGTCCACCGGGCTGGCGCCGATCGGGTCGCCGATCGACAAGGTTCGCCTGCTGGCTCTGCGACGTCGTGTGCGCCGCACCGACCCCGCTCGCTTGCTGCGCGGCACCGACGGGTCGACGCTGGCGCATCTGCAGGCGGCCGGTTTCTCGCCGAAGATGATCGATCGATTCTTCCGGCCGCTGTTCGGCGGGATCCAGCTCGACCCGTCACTCAGCAGCTCGTCGCGAATGTTCGACGTGATCTTCCGGATGCTGTCCGACGGCGACTCGGCGGTGCCCGCCGCAGGCATGGGAGCGATCCCCGCGCAGATCGCGGCCGACCTCGCCCCAGGCACCGTGCGCGTGCACACGTCGGTCGCCGCGGTGGAGACGAACGTCGAGGGTCGAGCCGTGCGGCTGACGTCGGGCGAGATCGTCGTCGGCCGCGCCGTGGTCGTGGCGACGGAAGGTCCGGCCGCAGCTCGGTTGCTCGGCTTGCCCACGGTCGGCTCGAAGCGGGTCGCGTGCGTCTACTTCGACGCACCGGTCGCGCCGACCACGCGGAAGTACGTCGTGCTCGACGGCAGTGACACCGGACCGGTCTGCAATGTGGCGGTGATGAGCAACGTGGCACCGTCGTACGCGCCGACGGGTCGGCATCTGATCGCCGCGGCCATTCCGCTGCCGGCCGATGGCATCGATCTGGAGTCAGCGGCCCGTCAGCAGCTGCGCGGCTGGTGGGGCGAGCAGGTCGACTCGTGGCGCCATCTGCGCACGTATCGGATCGCTCACGGGCAACCGGATCAATCGCCGCCGTTCCACCCTCGTCAGCGGGTCGCGCTCGAGGACGGTCTGTTCGTCTGCGGCGACCACCGCGACACCGCATCGATCCAGGGGGCGCTGTTCAGCGGGCGTCGATGCGCCGAGGCGGTGGCTGTCGCCACCGCCTCGTCCACCGGTCACTGATCGGCGGTGTCGACGCCGGGCCAGCGGGCGAGTGCGCCGTCGAGGTCGAGGCGCGTGGTGAACATGTCGGCCGGCCAGTCTGCCTTCGGCACCGCCCACATGATCTCGAACTCGATGCCGTCGCGGTCCTTCGCGTAGAGGCTCTTGCTGACGCCGTGATCGCTCTCGCCGATCAGCGAATCGGCCGCGAGCAGCTTCGACCGCAACGCGGCCAGTTCCTCGATCGTGTGCACCTGCCAGGCCAGGTGGTAGAGCCCGACGCTGTGGGGCGGCGCAGGGCGCTCGCCCACCGTCATGACGGCAAGATCGTGATCGTTGGTCGAGCCATCGGCCCGGAGGAACACCGCTCGATCGCCCGTCGCGGCGACGGCCTGGAAGCCCATCACTTCGGTGTAGAACTGCGCCGACGCCGTGGCGTCACGGACATAGAGCACGGCGTGGTTGAGTCGACGGATCATGGCGGTGTCCCTCCCGGGGAGTGGCGGTGATGCCCGAGCATGGCGCGGGCGGCGGGTGTGACGGAGAGTCAGGCCTTCACGGCCTGGATGTCGAGTTGGATCTTCACCTTGTCGCCGACCAACACGCCACCTGTTTCGAGGGCGACGTTCCACTCGAGGCCGAAGTCCTTGCGACTGATCTCTGTCTCGGCGGTGAACCCCGCCTTGGTGTTCCCCCACGGGTCGGTGGCGACACCGTCGAACTCGAGATCGAACGACACCGACCTCGTCACGCCTTTGATCGTGAGATCGGCAGCCATGGTGTAGGCCGAGCCGCCCTGGGCGACGAGGCCGATGCTGGCCAGCGTCCACGCGGGATGCTGTTCGACGTCGAAGAAGTCGGGCGACTTCAGGTGACCGTCGCGACCTTCGTCGGACGTGTCGATCGAAGCGGCATCGACGGTGGCGACCACGGCCGACTGCAATGGATCGCCCCCGACGGTGATGGTGCCGCCGAAGCTGCGGAACGAGCCCCGAACCTTGGTGACCATGAGGTGGCGAGCGACGAAGCCGACGTTCGAGTGGCTGGCATCGACGTTCCAGATGCCTGGGGAGAGTGCGTCGAGGCCGGTGAGGGACGAGGTGGTGGTGGACATGATGAGTGCTCCTCGGTGTGGTCGGAATGGATGTCGATCCATTCGTTGCGATGACAATGATTGTATCCACAACTACTTGCGTTGGCAACCTTTGTTGGTAGCAACAGTTATGCTCCAGCCATGACTCGCGCGTCCCGTCCGACGTCCACCGCAACCCGCTGGCTCGACCCGGTCGAGGCCCGTGCCTGGCGCAACTACATCGACACGATCAACGCTCTCCAACACGCCCTCGAGGAAGATGTCGCCCCCTTCGGCCTCACGATGGGCGACTACGAAGTGCTCGTCCGACTCTCCGAGCGGCCCGAGCGTCGACTGCGCATGTGTGACCTCGCCGGCGAGCTGCGCCTCTCCCCCAGTGGCCTCACACGACGCCTCGACGGTCTGGTCCGCAGCGGCCTCGTGAGCCGCGAACAGTCGCCCGACGACCGCCGAGTGATGCTGGCGGTGCTCACCGATACGGGGTACGCCCTGCTGGTCGAGGTCGCACCGCACCACGTCGAAGGCGTCCGCCGCCACTTCATCGACCGCATGTCGCCGACCGAGATCGAGGCGATGGCGAACGCCTTCGCCAAGGTGCGTGACGGGTTGCTCGAACGCCAGCTTGCACAGCCGTGACCGACGCCCAACTGTCCCTCCCCCGCGGCTTTCGCTGCCACGTCGCGAACGTCGGCATCAAGGACGACACCCGCGACTTCGTCGTGGTGGTGGCCGACACAGCGTGCAGCGCCAGCGGGCTGTTCACCCGCAGCAGCTTCGCGGGGCCGAGCGTCGTGGTCAGTCGACGCAACGTGGCCGATCGTCGCGCTCAGGCGGTCGTCGTCGTGTCGAAGAACGCGAACGTGGCCACCGGCCCCCAAGGACTCGCGAACGCGGAGGAGGTCGCGTCCGGTGTGGCCGAACGTCTGGGCATCGCGGCCACCGATGTGCTGATCGCATCGACCGGGGTGATCGGACGCCAGTACCCGATGGAGCGCGTCCGGGCCGGCCTGCAGGCGCTGCCCGCCTCGCCGCAGGGCACCGACGCATGTGCGGTGGCCGCAGGCATCATGACCACCGACACCGTGATGAAGACCGCCGAGACGATCGTGGCCGGATCAGGGGCTCGGGTGGTCGGTGTCGCAAAGGGCGTCGGGATGATCGAGCCCGACATGGCGACGCTCATCACCTTGCTCTTCACCGACGCTGCGATCGAGGGCGATCGTCTCGACGCGATGTTCAGGCGTGTGATCGACCGCACGTTCAACTGCGTCTCGGTCGACACCGACACGTCCACGAGCGACACGGCGATCGTGCTGGCGAGCGGTGCCGCCGGAGCCGTCGACGAGACAGCGCTCGAGGCTGCCGTGTTCGACGTGGCGCTGTCGCTCACGAAGCAGGTGGCCCGCGATGGCGAAGGCGCCGAGACCCTCATCGAGGTCCATGTCGACGAGGCGGCCGATCCGGCCCAAGCGCGACGGGTGGCGAAGGCGATCGTCAACTCCCCACTCGTCAAGACGGCGGTGCACGGCGCCGACCCGAACTGGGGCCGGGTCGCGATGGCGGTGGGCAAATCGACGACGGCAGATCAGGTCGACCAGTCCAAGGTGGTCATCCGATTCGGCACCCAGGAGGTGTATCCCGCCGAGGTGGACGAGGCTGGTCTCGACGCGTTGGCGCGGTACATGCGTGGTGACGAGGTGCGGATCCATGTGTCGCTGCAGGCCGGAAGCGCCGAAGCGACGGTGTGGGGCTGCGATCTCACCGACGGGTACGTGCGCATCAACGCCGACTACACCACCTGAGGCGCACGTGAGGCGCCGCCTCAATCGGTGACCTGCACGCCCTTCCAGAACGCAACGCGATCCGTGATGTCCTTGGCCGCGTGCTCGTCGGTGCAGCTGCTCACTTCGGCTGCATCCGGATCCCGCCATCGACGCGGATCGTCTCGGCGTTCATGTAGCTGTTGGTGATGCACTCGACGACCATCGACGCGAGCTCGTCCTGGAAGCCGAGGCGCTGGGGAAAGAGCACGCCCTTCTGCAGGTTCTGCTTGAACGCCTCGCTGCCTTCGCCCTGACCATAGATCGGGGTGTCGATCAGGCCGGGGGCCACGGTGTTGACGCGCACGCCGACGGCTGCGAGGTCGCGAGCGATCGGCAGCGTCATGCCCACGACGCCGCCCTTCGATGCCGAATACGAGGCCTGGCCGATCTGGCCGTCGAACGCCGCGACCGACGCGATGTTCACGATCGCGCCGCGCTCGCCGTACTCCAACGGCTCGCTGGTGCTCATCGCGGTGGCCGCGATGCGGGTGCAGTCGAACGTGCCGATCAGGTTGATCGCCACGACCATCTTGAACGCGTCGAGATTCGCAGCCGACTCGTACTGACCGTCCTTGCCCACCGTGCGCTGCGCCCAACCGATGCCGGCCGAGTTCACGAGCACGCGCACGGGGCCCATGCTCTTCGCCATCTCGACCGCGTTGATGATGTCGTCGGTGTTGGTGACGTCGACCTTGCAGAACGCTCCGCCGATCTCGTCGGCCAGCTCACGACCCTTGTCTTCCTGCAGATCGGCGATGACGACCTTGGCGCCCTTGGCAGCCAGGAGGCGTGCCGTGGCGGCACCGATACCGGAGGCCCCACCCGTGACGATCGCGCTTGCACCGTTGATGTCCATGAGCGGCGACGATAGGCCAGCCCCCGCGGTCGTGCCCAACCCGGACATGCCGAATCGACCGAACTACGGTCGTGCCATGCCAGGTCCGATGGATGGGTTCACGGTCGTCGAGGCGTGCCAGATGGTCGCGGGTCCCCTTGCCGGAACGGTGCTGGCAGACCTCGGCGCCGAGGTGATCAAGATCGAGTCGCCCAAGGGCGGCGACCGGATGCGTTACATGGGGCACCGGGTCGGTGGCATCGGGGCCTTCTGGGCGAACGTGAACCGGGGCAAGCGGTCGGTGGTGCTCGACCTGCAACAGGCCGAGGCGGTCGAGGTGTTCCGCGATCTCATCGCCCGCTCCGACGTGTTCATCCAGAACTTCCGGCCCGGCGTCGTCGAGCGGCTCGGCATCGACGAGCCGTCGTTGCGCAAGGTCCGTCCCGATCTGATCTACGTGTCGGTGAGCGGGTTCGGTGAGACCGGCCCCTACATCGATCAGAAGAGCTACGACTACGTGATCCAGGCCCTGTCGGGCATGGCCGCGCTGCAGGCCGATTCGTCGGGCGATCCGTCGCTGATCCGCAACGTCGTGATCGACAAGGTCACCGCGTACACCGCCGCCCAGAGCGTGATGGCCGCGGTGATCGCCCGCCTGCGCGGCCACGGGGGCCAACACGTTCGCATCTCGATGATCGACGTCGCGCTCGCCTTCTTCTGGCCGGACGGGATGATGCAGCACACGCTGCTCGACGAGGGCAACTTCACGCCGGGTCCGCACATGGCCGACAACTACCTGGTTCGGCGCACGCTCGACGGTCACCTGGCGTTGATGGGCATGTCGAACTCACAGTTCCCCGGCTTGTGCGCCGCGCTCGGCACGACCGGATGGCTCGCCGACGAGCGCTTCGCCACGATGGACGCACGCGAGACCAATGCCGACGAGCTCAGCGACCTGATCACCGCCGAGGTGGCCAAGCACACCGGGGCCG
>JAYUSX010000263.1:0-10084 GCA_043755475.1 Actinomycetota bacterium | reverse complement strand
TCGTGATCGTCACGACGCCCGAGGAGATGCCGGTCACCGAGACGCTCGAACTGGTGCAGCGGGTGCGCGCCCACACCGGGGTCGACATCGCCGCGGTGTTCGCCAACCGAGTGCTGCCCGCGCTGTTCTCCGAACGCGAACACGGCGTGTTCGCACGGGTTGCCGCCGGCGACGCGCGGCGATCGTTGATCGCTGATCTCGGCAGCGCCGTCGGCACGGTGCTCGATGCTTCAGAACTGGTGGAAGCTCGCCGTCGAGTGGGTGCCGGCCATCTCGATCGACTGCGTTCCGAGCTGGCGACGATGCCGTCGGCCGGTGGCGCCGTGCCGGTGATGATCGTGCCCGAACTGTTCACGCGTGCCACCGGTCGTCGGGTCGTGACGTTGATGGCGCAGGCCATCGAGGACGAGCTGGCATGACTGGCGAGATTGGCATGACCGGCGTGACGGCGCATGGCCTGGATCGCGTGCCATCGGGACCGGTCCGCTGATGGGACGCCGCGCACGCACCGACATCGATCCACCCGGCCTCGCCGCGCTCTTGGCGTCCAAGGAGATGATCGTCGTCTGCGGCAGCGGCGGCACCGGCAAGACCACCGTGTCGGCCGCACTCGGGGCAATGGCCGCCACCCGTCTCGACGCTCGGGTGCTGGTGCTGACCGTCGACCCCGCACGCCGGCTGGCGACCGCCCTCGGCCTCGGCTCCGATCGGTTCACGAGCGAGTCCGGACGACGCGAGGTGCAGGTCGACCCCGAACTGCTGGGCGCTGGGACGGCGTGCCGCGGAGAGCTCTGGGTCGCGATGCTCGATACCAAGGCGGGTTGGGACGATCTCATCCGCCGACACGCGCCCGATCAGACAGTGCGCGACCAGGTGCTCGCCAACCCGCTGTATCAGAACATCACCGGCCGCTTCGTGCACAGCCACGACTACCTGGCCATGGAATGGCTGCACGAGGTGCACGCCTCGGGTCGGTTCGATCTGATCATCGTCGACACCCCGCCGTCGCGAAACGCGCTCGACCTCCTCGACGCTCCCGGTCGGATGAAGGAGTTCTTCGGCAGCCGCCTGCTCCGCTGGCTCACGGTGCCGTACCGGTCGCGGCTGTTCACGGTGGCATCCAAACCGTTCTACCAAGTGGCCGATCGCGTGCTCGGCTCGCGCTTGCTCCAGGACATCGCGGAGTTCTTCGTGCTGTTCCAGACGATGGAGAAGGGGTTCGTCGCGCGAGCCGACGAGGTCGAGCGTCTGCTCGTCGATCCGCGAACCGCGTTCGTGGTGGTGTCCACCTTGGAAGCGGCGCCCGCCTACGAGGCCGCGTTCCTGGTTCGCGAACTGCAGCGACGCTCGATGAGCGTGGGCGCTGTCGTCCTCAATCGCACGGTGCCGATCGACGTGCGCCGGCCCATCGTCGCCCGCACGGCGCGCGCCCTGCGCGAGAAGATGGACGACGCACCCTTCGTCGAACGGCTTGCCGGCGTCGCGGCGGCGGACGCGGGTGAGGTGCGCACGGTGCTCATCGAGGCGAGCGAGCGCTTCCACGACGTCGCTGTGGTCGCGGACCGAGAGGCGGAACGTCGCGCCGAGCTCGAGTCGCTCGGTTCGCTCACCGTCTCGATCCCGGCGCTCGCCCGTGACGTCTCCGATGTCCCGGCGCTGCTCGATCTCGGCAGCCATCTCGTCGGCCCGGGCTGACCGTCACCGCGGCTCTCGATCGGTGGCCGGGGGAGACCCCGTCCGTCTGCCACACTCGGAACACTATGGCAACGCTCGCGGACGTCGCACGGCAGCGGACCTCGCTGTCGAGCGATCAGGTCGTACATCTCCAGCAACTCGTCGCCGAATGGGGGTTCCTGGCCGATCTCTCCTTCGCCGACCTGCTCCTGTACGCACCTACGGGTGATGGTCGGTGGGTGATCCTCGCCCAGATGAGGCCATCGACGGGTCGCACGATCTACCCGGCCGACTACGTGGGCGCGTTCGCCCGCTTCGCTGGACCCGTCCTCGATCAGGTGCTGGCGACCGGAGGGCTGTGCGAGGGCGACATCGAGGTCGAGAACGAGGTCGACCTGGCACGGTTCCTCGGTGTGCCGGTCCGGTTCCACGGCGAGTGCATCGCGGTGCTGGGTCGTGAGTCCGGGCCGCGCACCACTCGCATGATGGGCGAGCTCGAGCGCACCTACATCGCGATCTTCGAGCGGTTCGCGGTGATGATCGCCGAAGGCTCGTTTCCCACCGAGGGCCCACTCGAGGATTCGAGCGCGGCGCCGCGAATCGGCGACGGAACGATCCTGCTCGACGAGGACGCACGCGTTCGTTACGCCTCACCGAACGCGATGAGCGTGTTCCACCGGGTTGGCATCAACGCGAACGCGGTCGGCATGCGTCTCGCAGAGATGGGATTCAACGACAACTGCGCGCGCCGGGCGCTCGAGACCCGTCGCCCGGTGATCGAGGAGTTCGATCAGACGCCGGAGATCACGCTGTTGGCCCGGTGTCTCCCCGTGATGGCCGGGGGTGAGGTCACCGGCGGCCTGCTGCTCATCCGCGACGTCACCGAGGTTCGCAAGCGCGACAAGCTCCTCCTGTCGAAGGACGCGACGATCCGCGAGGTCCATCACCGCGTGAAGAACAACCTGCAGACGATCTCGTCGTTGTTGCGTCTCCAGGCTCGGCGTCTGCAGTCGGCAGAGGCGAAAGCGGCGGTGAACGAGTCGGTGCGCCGGATCCGCACGATCGCAGTGGTGCACGAGACCCTCTCGCGAGAAGCGGGTGACGACGTCGCCTTCGTCGACATCGTCCGTCCCCTGCTGCGACTGTCGGAAGAAGGTCTGCAGTCGCAGGACCGACCTGTCCGCTTCACCGTGCAGGGCGATGGTGGTCGGCTGCCCACCACCGTGGCCACGCCGCTGTCGGTGGTGCTCATCGAACTGCTCCAGAACGCGATCGACCACGGCTTCCCCGAGGGCAGCGCGGGCGGCGATGTGGTGGTGCAGCTGAGCCGCACGCCGGGTGTGTTGTCGATCTCGGTGGTGAACGACGGTGTGGGGCTCGAGCCGAGCTTCGAGCTCAATCGGGCCACGGGGCTCGGACTGTCGATCGTGCGCACGCTCGTGACGACCGAGCTCGGAGGCTCGATCGTGATGCGTGCCGGGACGAAGGCCGATTTCGAAGCTGTCGGGATCACCGACGTGCGCGACGGGATCGGCACGGTGGTCCAGCTGACGGTTCCGATCGGGACCTGACCCGCGGCGGCGACCTCCGGGTCGCGAACCCGGGGGAGGAGCTCAGGCGAGCAGGCGTTGGCGAGCAGCGCTCTGGCGGCGGATGGCGCGGCGCTGCTCTTCGTCGAGGCCGCCCCAGATGCCCGAGTCCTGGTTGGTCTCGAGCGCGTACTCGAGGCATTCGCTGCTCACCGGGCATTCCCCGCAGACTTCCTTGGCCCGTTCGATCTGCAACAATGCCTGACCCGTGGTGCCGACCGGGAAGAACAGGTCGGGATCGGTGTCGCGGCAGATCGACCGATTGCGCCATGTGTAGTCGGCATTTGCGAGCGCGAGGCTCGAGGCCAGGATCGTCACGATGCGTGCTCCCCGTTCGGACAGTGCTCGGCGACCGATGACGCCGTCGGAGATGTACAGCAGATGAACGTGGGACCGGCGATTGTGCTCGGGTTCACGAAGTCGTTGTACACCGAGGTGAAACGCTAGGAAACATTGGGCACGCGCACAAGAGTGGAATGACAGTTGCTTCATCTGATGTAGGTGGGGGGCCATGCCTGCCAACGATGGGTGTGCGTCACGAGGATGCTGGGTGACCGGCGATCGATCACGAAAAGGGGAGAACATGGGTGACGGAGTGCAGGTGATCGCTCACCGTGGGGCGTCGAGGGCGGCGCCGGAGAACACCGTCGGTGCGTTCGCTCTGGCTGCGCGGATGGGAGCCGACGCCGTCGAACTCGACGTGCGTCGCACTCGCGACGGCGTGCTCGTGGTCCATCACAACCCCGATCTGGGTGACGGACGGATGATCTGCGACGTCGATGCCGCCGACCTCCCGCCGTCGGTACCTGCGTTCGACGTCGCCCTCGATGCCTGCGCGGTGGCGTGGGTGAACGTCGAGATCAAAAACGATCCGAGCGAGGCAGACTTCGACGCTTCGGAGTCGATCGCCGACCAGACGATGGCGCTGTTGCTCGCCCGGGGCGATCACGAGCGTTGGGTCATCTCGTCTTTTCGCCTGGAGACGGTCGATCGCTGCCGGGCGATCGCCGACGAGGCCGGAGCCCCGATCAGAACTGCGTGGCTGACATCGGTCGTCCCCGACGGCGTGGTCGACCTGCTGCTCGCTCGCGGACACTCTGCCTTGCATCCGTGGGTCAAGCTCTTGCGTCGCGACGTGATCGACGACTGCCACGCCGCGGGCATCAGGGTCAACACCTGGACCTGTGACGATCCCGAGCGCATGGTCGAGCTGGCGGGATGGGGCATCGATGGCATCTGCACCAACGTGCCTGATGTCGCGCTCAGCGTGCTGGGGCGGGTGCCGGGGCGGGTGCTGGGGCGGGTGCTGCGGCGGGACGGACCAACCTGACCGCGTTTGGGCGGTGACGGAACCGCAGCTCGCGCGTGTCTCCCAGGAAGTCACCATCCAACTGGTAGGGGAATGGCAGTTGCGCGTCCGTCGTCGTGATCGTCAGCTCGGAGAGATCGGTGCGCACATCGAGGTGTTCGCTGGCCTGCACCCCGCCGCGCAGGGCACCGGCGAGCGTTCCCAGGATCGCCGTCGCCCGCATCGTCCGGAACGTGACGGCCACGAGCCCGCGGTCGAGCGTCGCCGCGGGGGACAGGTCGATCGGACGGTTTCCGAGGTACGTGTACGGGTTGGTGTTCAGCACGACGGTGAAGTAGCCGTCCGACACCTCGAATTCGGGCCCGCTGACCTGGAAGTGCGGGCGGCGCCGGTCGTAGCCCACCGACCAGGTCTTCAACGACGCGAAGACGAACAGCGGATGGCCGAGCCAACGCTTCCACGAGGCCCTCCGCTCCACCTCGTGCACGACGGCCGCGTCGTAGCCCACGCCGGTGTGGAAGCAGAAGTACCGGCCGTTCACCTGGCCGAGACCGATCGGCGAGATGTCGGCGGCCGCGATGCCGGCAGAGAGCTGCTTCACGGCCTGTACCGGGTCGTTCTCCATCCCGAGCGTGCGGGCGAACACGTTCGTCGAGCCGCCGGGCAGCACCCCGAGAGCCGTCTCGGACCCGGCCACCCCGGTCGCCACCTCGTTCAAGGTGCCGTCGCCGCCGTATCCGATCACGACGTCGAGACCCCGCCGCGCCGCGTCTTGCGCAAAGCGGGTGGCGTGGCCGCGACGGTTCGTCTCCACCACCTCGACCTCGTTGCCTCGACTGAGTTCGCGGTGCACGACCACGGTGTTGCGTGCGGTCACGGAACTCGCGAACGCGTTGACGACGAGCAGGATCCGCAAGGACCCCAACGCTAGCTCTGGTGCTCGTGGTGGCCGGTGCCGGTCAGCTCCGTCGATGGCCGACGAACGTGGCGGGTGGCCGATTGATGCTCCTGGTTGGGTGATCGAGGTACCGGTGGGTAACAATGTCATCCGTATGAACGTGATCGTGTGTGTCAAGCAGATCCCGGATCCCGCCACCCCAGGTGCGCTCGATGCCGGCACCAAGACCCTCAAGCGCGATGGCAAGCTCATCCTCGACGAATCGGACAGCTATGGCGTCGAGATGGCCTTGCAGCTCGTGGACGCCGCCGGCGGGGGAGAGGTCAGCCTCATCTCGATGGCTCCCAACGGCGAGGTCAGCGGCATGCGTACCGCGCTCGCGATGGGCGCTGCCAAGGGCGTGCTCGTGAGCGATCCCGCCCTCTTGGGCAGCGATGCCCTCACCACCGCCAAGGTGCTCGCTGCCGCGGTCACCAAGCTCGGCGGTGCCGACCTGATCATCGCTGCGACCGAGTCGAGCGACGGGTACACCGGCACGGTGCCCGAGCAGATGGCCGAAGTGCTCGGCCTTCCGTCGGTCACCTTCGCCAAGAAGGTCGTCGTCGACGGGGGTTCGTTGAAGGTCGACCGTCAGACCGAGGACGGCTATGACGAGGTGACCTGCACGTTGCCGGCGCTCATCAGCGTGACCGCCGGTGTGGTCGAGCCCCGCTATCCGAGCTTCAAGGGCATCATGGCCGCGAAGTCGAAGCCGATCGACACCGTCACGGCCGCCGACCTGGGCATCACGCCTGCCGGCTGGGCAGGAGCCGGCCAGGAGATCGTCGACATCGCCCAGGCCGAGGCGCGTGCCGCCGGCGAGGTCATCGAAGACGACGGTGAGGGCTTCGCCAAGATCGTGGCGTTCCTCGAGAACCTCAAGGTCATCTGAGTCGGGCCACGAAAAGACTGATCGAGACAGGAACGAACGACATGACGAACGTATGGGTCTTTGCACAACAAGCCGGTGATGCTCCCACCACGGGCACCCTAGAACTGCTCACCAAGGCGCGCGGCCTGGGCACCGTGACCGCCTTCGTCGGTGGCGATGCGTCGGGCATCGCAGCTGCACTCGGTGAGTTCGGCGCCTCCAAGGTGTACGCGACCGGCGATCTCGGCGGCAAGCTGCCGGGCGTGGCGGTCTCGGCTGCGATGAAGGCGGTGATCGACGGTGGCGACGCGCCCGACTTGATCATGTTCCCGCAGAACTACGCAGGTCGCGACGTGATGAGCCGCCTGTCGGTGAAGCTCGATCGCACCGTCATCACCAACAACACGGATGTGACCGTCGACGGCGCATCGGTCAGTGTGACCACGCCGATCTTCGGTGGCAACACCCTGGTCACCACCAAGTTCGCCGGAGCGACGCCGTACCTGGCTGCATTCCGGCCGAAGAGCTTCGCAGCCGAGTCGGCCGGCGGCGCCGCTGCCGACGTCGTCGCTGCCCCGGTGCCCGAGTTGGGTGTCACCGGCGGTGCCACGGTCACGGCCGTGCACGTCGAGGCGAGCACCGGTCCCAAGCTCGACGAGGCAACCATCGTCGTGTCGGGAGGTCGCGGTCTCGGCGAGGCCGACAAGTACGCGATGGTGGAAGAACTGGCCAAGCTGCTGAAGGGTGCGCCTGGCGCCTCGCGAGCCATCGTCGATGCCGGGTGGGTGCCGTACAGCTACCAGGTCGGCCAGACCGGCAAGGTCGTCAAGCCGGGCGTGTACATCGCCGCCGGCATCTCGGGTGCCACCCAGCACATGGTGGGCATGAAGGGTTCCAAGAACATCATCGCGATCAACAAGGACAAGGAAGCCCCGATCTTCGGCATCGCCGATCTGGGCATCGTGGGCGACGTGCACAAGGTGCTGCCCAAGCTGATCGAGGCGTTGCAAGCTCGCGGCTGAGGGAGCAACGTCTGGACCGGGAGGGGGCGGCCGCGAGGTCGCCCCTTTTCGCGCCCGGCTCCTTTTTCGTCCGAGCAGGTCGTCAGACGAGCGGCCAGGGGTAGCGGCGGCCCGTGTGGTCGGCCGGAAGCACGGGATGCTCCACGATCCATTGCGCCCGCTCCTGCACGGCCAGCACCTCGTCGTCGGACAGCAGTGTCGCGATCGCCAGCGGCACCGATGTCGCAACCTGGCTGACGGCCATCAGCAGGTCGGGCTCCACGCTGTCTCCGGCGTACTCCCACACGACGGTGCGCAGCTTGAACTCCGCCGCGAAGCACAACCCGTGGTCGATGCCCCAGATGTGGTCGTCGCCGTCGATCAGCAGATGTCCGCTCTTTCGGTCGGTGTTGTTGGCGATGAGGTCGAACACGACGACACGTCGGAACACGTCGTGCAGGTCGTCGCGGCTCTCCTGCAGCGTGAAGTAGTGCTGTTGGTGGTCGGCCTCGACGAACCACTGCACGCTTCCCTCGCCCAGCGGGCCGTCACGGATCACGGTGGGGGGGACGAGATCGAGGCCCAGCGCTTCGCTGAGATGGTAGGCAGCGAGCTCGCGGCGGTGAAGGCCCGGTTCGAAGTCCCACAGCGGGCGTTCGCCGCGCAGCGGCTTGTAGATGCCCTGAGCGGCCCGCTCTCCGTCGGTGAGGTTGACGAGGAACGTGGCGTTGCTGCTCCACGGCATGCGACCTTCGATGTCGATCTCGGCGGTGACGAGCATCTCCAGTTGGTCGCGACGATCGGCAACCTCAGGCATCGGCAGGGTCAGTTCATCCTCGGGCAGATGTGCCCATCGGGATCGATCGGAAGACTGCACCACATGCACGGTGGCCGTCCGGCGGCCACGAGGGAGTCGGCCTGCTCGCAGAACGCGAGCACCTGGCCGCGAGTCAGGAAGACGCGGACCCGGCTGCGGTCTTCCAACGCCTCCATCTCCGGCTCGCCGTCGTCGTCGACAGGGATGAACTCGTCGAGTTGCACCAGCACCCGATCGGTGGAGCGTTCGTAGCCCAAGCCGACCGCGCCGAGCACAAAGGCGGGCTCGACCGGGGCGGCGAGCTCCATCGCTGCGGGCATCGGACGGTCGTCGGCCGGGGGCAGATCGCTCAACACCGTGCGCAGATGCTCGGCGATCGCGGCCGCCTGCAGCTTCTCGCACTTCACGGTGACTCGTTCGCGGCCGTGGCGAGCCTGGATGAGAAAGGTGCGCTGGCCGGGACGGCCCACGGTACCGACGGTGAACGCGTCGACGTCGTCGAAGTCGAAGGAGGTGCCCATGGCCGTCAGCTCATGAAGGACGGAGCTCGGCGAGCGAACCGCCGGTCGAGTTGACGGTGAGCACGATGGGAGCACCGAAGCCATACGCGATGGCCGACACCGAGCAGGTGCCGATGACGATGCGTTGGAACAGGTCGATGTGTGTGCCCATCGCGTGAGCCACGGCGGCCTTGATCGGGTCGGCATGTGACACGAGCACGATCACGCCTCCGGCGTGCTTGGCGCGAAGCCGATCGATCGCGGTGACCATGCGGGTCTGCATGGCGATGAAGCTCTCCCCACCGGGAAAGGTGAAGGTGCTGGGCGCTCGCTGGACCGTGCCCCACTCGGGCAACTTCATCAGCTTCTTCAGCTCGGCGCCGGTCCAGTCGCCGAAGTCGCATTCGAGCAGGCCCTTGTCGATCTGAACCTTCAGACCGCGGGCTGCAGCGATGGGCGCGGCCGTCTCTCGCGCACGCTCGAGGGGGGATGCATAGATGGCATCGACGGTCTTCAACGCAGCGATGCGCTCGGCGGCGCGAGCCGCTTGGTCGCGGCCCGAGTCGGCGAGGTGCAGACCGGGCGCTCGCCCAGGGAGCAGCTTGCCCGTGGTGGGCGTTTGTCCGTGGCGGACGAGCAGCACGAGCGTGCCGGAAGGTTGGGCTGCTTGCTTCGATGGTGCCATGGCACCGGGAAACCTAACGTGAACCGGATGGATTCACTCGAACGCCTGCACGCCGAGGTCTGTGACTGTCGCCGGTGCCCTCGCCTGGTGTCGTGGCGCGAGCAGGTCGCCTCCGACAAGCGGGCCAGCTATCGCGAGCAGACCTACTGGGGGCGCCCGATCCCGGGGTTCGGAGATCCGGCGGCCCGCATCCTCGTGCTCGGACTGGCGCCGGCGGCCCACGGTGCGAACCGGACCGGGCGGGTGTTCACGGGCGATCGGTCCGGCGACTGGTTGTTCCGGTCGATGCACCGCGCCGGTTTGGCGAATCAGGCCGATTCGACATCGGTCGACGACGGACTCGCGCTGCGCGACGCGTGGGTGACCGCAGCGGTGAAGTGCGCGCCACCCGACAACAAGCCGACGCCCGACGAGCGTGACGAATGCCGACCGTGGCTGCGCCGCGAGCTGACCTTGCTCGCCGGCGTGAAGGTGGTGGTGTGCCTCGGTGCCTTTGCCTACCAGGCAGCCTGTCGGGAGTTCGCGGTACGGCCGCGGCCGAGATTCGGCCACCTCGCCGAGGTGCGGTCACCTGCCGGTGGGCCCGTGCTGGTGTGTTCGTTCCACCCGAGCCAACAGAACACGTTCACCGGACGGCTCACGGAGCCGATGCTCGACGCCGTGTTCGAACGAGCGATCGAGCTCGCCGACGCGTCTGGCCC
>JAYUSX010000262.1:0-10117 GCA_043755475.1 Actinomycetota bacterium | reverse complement strand
ATCAGGGCCTTCCCACCACGATCCTCAACGCACCCGACGACACCGAGGTGATGATCCTCGAGATGGGCATGCGCGGCTTCGGTGAGATTGCGCGCCTGTGCGACATCGCCCGCCCCTCGATCGGCATCGTCACGCGTGTCGCCGAAGCCCACAGCGAACGTGTCGGTGGCATCGAGGGCGTCGCCAAGGCGAAAGCCGAGTTGGTGCAGTCGCTCCCACCCGACGGCGTCGCGATCCTCAACGCCGACGATCCACGGGTCGCGTCGATGGCCAGGACCACGTCGGCCAGGGTGCTCCTCTTCGGAGAGGCTGCCGGCTCCCACGTTCGGATCACGTCGGTGGCGCTCGACCACCTCGCCCGCGCCTCGTTCGCCATCGAGAGCCCCTGGGGCAGCCTGTATGTGCGTCTCGCCGTCAGCGGCAGGCACATGGTGACGAACGCCGCTGCAGCGCTCGCAACCGTGGGTGCCGTCGGTGGCGACCTCGATGCCGCGGCGCACGCGCTCGGTTCGGTGCGATTGACGGCCATGCGGATGGACGTGGTGCGGTTGCGATCGGGCGCCACGGTGATCGACGACTCCTACAACGCGAACCCCACCTCGATGCGCGCCGCGATCGACGCCTTGGTGGCGATGCCCGCAACTCGCCGTCTGGCCGTGCTCGGCGTGATGGCCGAGATCGCCGACCCTGAGCGCGAACACCGCAGCATCCACTCCTACGCCGCCGAACGTGGCGTCGAGGTGATCGCCGTCGAGACCGACCTCTACGGCGTTGCGCCACTGCCCCATGTGGCATCGGCGCTCGAGTGCGTCGGTTCGTTGGGTGAGGGCGACGCCGTGTTGGTGAAGGGCAGCCGTGTGGCCGGTCTCGATCGGCTCGCTGCGGCACTCATCGACGGGTGACACCCCAGGGGATCCACGGGGGATCCACGGGCAACCCGGCGGGGGATCAGCGTTCCCCGACGACCTTCAGGAACGTGTCCAGGTCGGCGCGGTACGGCTCCGTCTCACGCGGCCAGTGCACCACGACGTCGGTCGCGCCGACCGCCTCGTAGCGGCCCAGCATGTCTCGGAACGCCTCGACGCTGTCCAGGCACGGATCGAGTTGCGGGCCCGTGAGCACGATCCGATCGATGGAGCCCGGGTCGCGACCCGCCGCCTCGCACGCACTCTCGAGCGCTCCGACCTGCTGGGCGACGATGCGCTCGCCCGCGACCGGATCGACGTGTTCGGCGCCGCTCAGATCGCCGAAGGTGACCCACGACGCGGCGTGTCGTGCCGCGAGGTCCATGCCGCGCGGCCCGACGGCCGCCACCGAGAAGGGCACCCGAGGTCGTTGTTGGCACCCCGGCACGTTGCGCGCCTCGTGCGCCGAGTAGTACTCGCCATCGCGGGAGACGGCCGGCTCGCGCAGCAGTTCGTCGAGCAGGTCGACGAACTCGACGAAGCGTCCGGTCCGTTCGCGGCGTGACCACGGGGGAGTCCCCAGGATCGACGCGTCGTAGCCGACGCTGCCGGCGCCGAGTCCGAGGGTGATGCGTCCGTCGGACAGATCGTCCAGGCTCATGATCTCCTTCGAGAACGGCACGGGGTGGCGGTAGTTCGCCGACGCGACCATCACCCCGAGCCGGATCGAGGTCGTGACCATCGCCGCTGCGGCCAGTGTGGGCACCGCACCGAACCACGGGCCGTCGCGCAGCTCGCGCCATGAGAGATGGTCGTAGGTCCAGGCGTGATCGAATCCCAACTGCTCGCTGCACGACCACTGACGCGCAGCGACAGACCAGCGGTGTTCGGGCAGCATCACGACGCCAAGTCGGACGGTCATGTCCTGAGTGTGCACCAACCTGGTCATGAGACGCATGCCGGCAGCGGTCATCTCGACGTGATCTTGACGTTTCGAGGAGTGGTGGAGCGCGAGTCCACGGGGCCGGATGGTTGCCGCTCGTCGTTCTCACCGGACGATCCGGACCGTGGTGTCGCATGATGTCGAGTGGAATCAACGCGAGACGCGCCACGACGCGGATGCCTTGCTCGACGCGATCGCCGACATCGTTCTGGCGATCGACGGTGACGCCCGTGTCGTCTACGTGAACGAGACAGCGGCAACCCTGGGCTGGGATCGACAAGCCTGGATGGGGCGGAGCATCCTCGATCTGATCCATCCCGATGACCTGGCCATCGCGATGTCATCGCAGATGACCTTGCAGGCCAAGCGCGTGGGAACGCCGATCGAGATCCGCATCGTCGACCCCACTGGGGCATGGCGGTTGTTCGAAGTGCTGGGGAGCAACCATCTCGACGACGAGCTCGGAGCCATGGTGCTGTCGTGCCGTGACATCGGCGAGCGGCGGCGATGGGAGGTGGCGTCGGGTGACGTTGCCCGATTCCAGGCGGTCGTGCACCACTCTTCCGCGATCACGATGCTGCTCGATTCCGATGGGCTCGTGCACTCGGTGTCAGCGGCGATCACGCGATTGACCGGGCACGATCCGGAACGGCTGGTGGGCACCACGTTCTCGTCGATCGCCATCGACGATCATCAGGCGTTGCTCGAAGGGGCGCTGCAGGACCGTACGGGCCATTCGATGTCATCGGTCGAGGTGCTGGTCCGATCGGCGGGTTCGCGAGCGCCCCGGCCGTTCCGCTTCGAGGTGGTCGACCTGCGCGACGATCCGGTGGTTCAAGGGTACGTGGTCACCGGCTACGAGGTGAGCGAGCTGCACTCGGCGCGCGACGCGCTCCAGCTGCTCGCCACCCACGACCCGCTCACCTCCCTCCCGAATCGGATCGCGCTCACCAACGCCATCACCGACGCTCTGGCGCGACGGAGCGAGGGGGATCAGGTGGGTCTGTTGTTCGTCGACCTCGATCGGTTCAAGCCGGTGAACGACCTGTTGGGACACGACGCCGGCGACGAGCTGCTCGTGGCGGTCGCCGCTCGGTTGAACGGCATGGTGCGCTTCGGCGACACGGTGGCTCGCATCGGTGGCGACGAGTTCGTCGTGCTCGCGCCCTGCCTTCGTGCACGAGAGTCGATCGAAGAGCTCGGGCGGCGGGTCGAGCAAGCGATCGCCAACCCCTTCGTCCTGCGCGGCGGCGTCGCATCGATCTCTGCATCGGTCGGGGTGTCGTACTCCGATGCCGCGTCGTCGGTCAGCTCGCTGGTCGCGGAGGCGGACCAGTCGATGTACCAGATCAAGACGGCCAGGAGAAGCGGCGCGGCGCCTCGCGTCCGACGGTGGAAGGACCGCCGCGACCTCGCTGAGGCCCTGGGTGGCGCGATCGACAGGAACGAGATCATGGCGCACCTCCAGCCGGTGGTGAGCATCGCCGACGGCTCGTTGCGTGGGTTCGAGGCGCTCGCGCGGTGGCATCACCCGAACGGGCACGTGCTCGGTCCGGGCGACTTCCTCGACGTCGCCTTCGAGTCGGGATTGGTGACCCAGATCGATCGGTCGATCTTGGAGCAGGCGTGCGCACTCCTCGCCCGCATCGAGCCGCTGCTTCCGAGCGGATGGGTGAGCGTGAACATGAGCGCCCACGACCTCGTCGACCCTGGCATCGTGGCCGAGATCTCCCGGACGCTCGGTCGACACGGCCTCGCACCGAATCGGCTGTTGGTCGAGGTGACCGAGCAGGCCACGCTCGACCATCCCGGGTTGCGCGAGCAGGCCACGCCGCAGGCGACGTTGCGTGCGCTGGCCGACCTCGGTGTGCGCATTGCTCTCGACGACTTCGGTACCGGCTACTCGTCGCTCACCCACCTTCGCAAGCTCAAGGTGCACACGATCAAGATCGACCGTTCTTTCGTCGCCGGGATCGTCACCGACGAGATGGACTTCAATCTGGTCGCCGCGATCGTGACGCTGGCGCACAGTCTCGGACTGCATGCGGTCGCAGAGGGCGTGGAGCGCCCCGAGCAGTTGGCGATGTTGCGACAGATGGGGTGCGACAGCGCGCAGGGGTACCTGACATCACCTGCGATCGCCCCTGACGATCTGGAGTCGTGGGTGGGCGAGTACCTGACAGGCGCGCATGGCGCGCAAGGCGCCGCGGTCGCTGACGGTCAATCGCCGGCGGCGATGCCGTGCTCGTCGAGCATGGAGGCGTGATCGGGCGTCGGGTTGTCGTCGTGGGTTCGGTCGTCGATCGCCTTGATGTTGCACCAGTACGACAGCCACAGCGCCCAGGCCGCGCCGCCGAGCAACACCCATCGAGCTCCAACAGCGTCGATCACCGGCCCGAACAGCAGGTTGCCGAGAGGCACGGTGCCCCCGAAGGCCATGAACCACAGGCTCATCACCCGACCCCGTTCGTGATCGGCGAGGCGGCTCTGCATGACGGTCATCATCGACGTCGTCGTACCGAAGTAGGCGAAGCCCAGGAAGAACCCGGAGATGAACGCTCCGATCGGTTCGCGTGCGAGGGCGAAGGCCACGAGGCACATCGCGAACGAGGCGAATCCGAGGCGGATGAGTCGTCGCTTGTCCCATCCGACGAACACCGTCCCGATGGCGAGGCCGCCGAGGCACGCGCCGAGTCCCCAGGTGGCGTACAGCCACTTGTAGGTGGTGGTCCGGCCGGCGATCCCGAAGTTGAGCTTGGCCACCGCCGCGAACAGGCCGACGTAGGGCAACGACAGGAACGAAAAGGTGGTGAGCGAGATGAGCAGACGCGACGCGACTGGCTTGTCGCGTGCCAAGCGCAGTCCGGCGGTGAACTGCCGCCACCCTTTGTCGTGCTGGACCTGTGGTGGCGGACTGAGGTCGACCGAGACGAGGGCGAACACGACGAACAGGTACGTGGCTGCGTTGAGCAGGAAGAACTGCGAGGTGGTGACACCGAATGGCGCCAGCACCGCGACGATGATCGGCCCGATGACCCGGCTGCCGTTGATCATCGCCGAGTTGAGCGAGATCGATCCGGAAAGATCTGCTCTGCCGACCAAGGTGGGCAGCATCGCCGACCACGCCGGAGCGTTCAGCGCGTTGCCGACCCCGACGCCGAACGCGACGGCGAAGAGCGACCACAGCGGCGCGTCCGCAGCCGCCAGTGGGAACAATGCGATCGAGAACACCATCTGCACGATCTGCATCGCCACCAGCCACCGACGTCGATCGACCCGGTCGGCGATCACACCCGCAGGGACCGACAGCAGCAACAACGGTCCGAGTTGGGCGAAGACCAACAGCCCCACGACCGACGCCTTGCCGGTTCGTTCGTACACATACGCAGGCAGCACCACGTTCTGCATCCAGGTGCCGGTGTTGCTGGCGAACGATGCGATCCACATCCGCCGGAATCGCGGGTAGGCGAGGGCTGCTCGCGCGCTGCCTGGTCGGTGGCCGTGGTCGATCGTGGTCGTCGTCGTCATGTGAGCGGTGAACGGGGTCGGGCGTACTCTTGACCCACGGGTCAAGAGTACGCCGCGTGGTCCCGCACGCACGGAATCGAGGCTGTCAGACTTGGCACATGCCCGCCGACGTGTCGACCCAACGCGCCCCTGCCGAATCGATGAACGATCGCTGCGTCCGTTTCGGCGTCTTCCCCGAGTGTCCGCTCTGCGGCGGTGGCCTGCACCCCGAGCACGCCCATTTCAAGTGCCGCACCTGCGGATGGCGTGACAGTTGCTGCGACTGACCGCACGGTCGCGTCGTTCTGGTTCGATCATTCCGTGTGGTGGTCTTCGCCGGTCGAGCCGAGGAGCCGGCGAATGACGTCGGTCTTACCCTCGGTGTAGGCCGCTCGATCGTCGCCGACGAGCCGGCACAGCTCCAGCTTCACCGACTCGTACTCGGCTCGGGCATCCGCGCTCGTCCGCAGCAGATCGCGCAGGTGCAGGTAGTGGCGCCACTGGCGGCCTTCGTGCTCGACGACATGCAGATGGGCGACACGATGGAGGGGTCGGGTCTCGTAGACGAACACGTGGCCACCCTGCTCGCCGGCATCATCCCGGTAGATCCAGCCGCCGAGTTCGAGCACCGCGCGCACCGGCGCGAGTTCCTGGTCGGCCGTCAGGCCCACAGCCAGGTCGATGATCGGCTTCGCCAGCAGATCCAGCACCGACGACGAGCCGATCTGCTCCACGTCGGCGACCAGCCCGACGAGTTGCGCCGCAACCTGCTCGCGAAGCTGCTCACCGGCCGCGATCCATGCCGGCGTCGTGCGCGCGAGCCGGAGCGTGTCCTTGTCGAGCCCGAGGCCAACCTCGATCATGTCATCGGTCAGCCGAGGATTCAGCCGAGGATTCAGCCGGGGATTCAGCCGGGGATTCAGCCGAGGATGAGATCTGCATACACGGGGAGCATCTGCTTGGGGCCGCTCACGAGGAACGTGGTGATGCAGGTCTCGCGCCACGTGTCGAGCTCGCCGCGGATCTTGTCGGCAGGACCGACCAAGGCGACGTCTTCCACCATCGACAACGGGATCACTGCGGCCGCTTCGGCTTTCTTGCCGGCGAGGTACAGGTCCTGCACCTGCAAGGCGACATCTTCGTAGCCCATGCGAGCGAACACCTCGAAGTGGAAGTTGGCCCCGCGCGCGCCCATGCCGCCGGCGTAGAGCGCGAGGAACGGACGGATGAAGTCGGCGCATTTCTCCACGTCGTCGCCGACGATGATCTGGACACCCGAAGCGACATCGAATCGCTCTGCCTTGCCCGGATCGCCCGCAGCGGCGAAGCCCTCGTTCAGACACCGCTGATAGAAGTCGTTCTCCTTGGGGCTGAAGAACAGCGGCAGCCAGCCGTCGCAGATCTCACCGGCCAGGGCGACGTTCTTCGGACCTTCGGCCCCGAGGTAGATCGGGATCTCGGTGCGCAACGGATGGATCGTGCTCTTCAGCGGCTTGCCGAGACCCTTGCCGTCGGCGCCCGTGTACGGCATGTCGTAGAACTCGCCGTGGGCGTTGATCGGCTCCTCGCGGCGGACGATGCGGCGCACGATGTCGACGTACTCACGGGTGCGGGCGAGTGGCTTGCCGTACGCCTGGCCGTACCAGCCCTCCACCACCTGTGGTCCCGACACGCCGAGACCGAGCAGCACGCGCCCGCCGGACAGGTGGTCGAGCGTCATCGCCGCCATCGCGGTCGCTGCGGGAGTTCGTGCACTCATCTGGATGATGCCCGTGCCGAGCTGCACCGACGAGGTGTGCGCACCCCACCATGCGAGTGGCGTCAGCGCGTCACTGCCGTATGCCTCGGCGGTCCACACAGAGCTGTAGCCGAGGCGCTCGGCTTCCTGGATCGACTCGAGTGCGCCGGCGGGCGGGCCGCTTCCCCAGTATCCGGTGTTGTATCCGAGCTTCAGTTCCTTGGCCATGAGCGCACGGTACGGCCCCGCCGCTGCGGCCGTCGATTCGAACTCCACGCGAGCTCGTGAGGAGTCCGCGGTGGGGCGATCCGCGGGCGACGTAGAGTTCGCCTTGTGCCATCGGGGGATGGCCGGGGCCGCGGGCCTCCGATCATGGGAGATCAGGTCATGGGAGATCAGGTCATGGGCGATGTCGACGTGTCGGTGAAGGGAACCTGCGATCCTCGGTTCGAAGCGATGCGGGGCATCCTGCAGGCCAACATCGACTCGGGTGCCGATCTCGGCGCATCGGTCTCGGTCGTGATCAACGGCGAGAGCGTGGTCGACATGTGGGGTGGCTATGCCGACCACGACAAGACGGCGGCGTGGCAGGCCGACACGCTGGTGAACGTGTGGTCGAGCACGAAGACGATGATGGCGATCAGCGCGCTCGTGCTGATGGATCGCGGTGAGCTCGACCCGTATCAGAAGGTCGCCCACTACTGGCCCGAATTCGCCCAGAACGGCAAGCAGGACATCGAGGTCCGGCACTTCCTGGCGCACACGTCGGGCGTGTCCGGTTGGGCCCAGCCGGTCGTGGTGTCCGACATCTACGACTGGGAGAAGTCGACCTCGATGCTGGCAGCACAGGCGCCGTGGTGGGAGCCCGGCACCGCGTCCGGGTACCACGCGCTCAACCAGGGTCATCTGGTCGGCGAGGTGATCAGACGCATCACGGGTCGCAAGCTCGGCCAGTTCTTCGCCGAGGAGATCGCCCAGCCGCTCGGAGCCGACTTCCACATCGGTCTGTCGCCGAGCGAGTTCCACCGAGTGTCGCCGGTGGTGCCGCCCCCGGCGCTGCCGATCGACTTCGCAACGCTCGATCCCGACAGCCCGCTGGTGAAGACCTTCACCGGACCCGCACCCGACGCGACCGAGTGCTGGACGAGCGAGTGGCGGCAGGCCGACATCGGCGCCGCCAACGGCCATGGCAATGCCCGCTCGATCGCCCGCGTGCAGTCGCTGATCACCAATGGTGGGGAGGTCGACGGTGTGCGGTTGCTGTCGCCGGCCACGATCGATCGCATCTTCGACGTGCAGGCCGACGGCGTCGACATCGTGCTCGGGGTGCCTCAGCGCTTCGGCCTCGGTTATGGCCTGCCGAACGAGGCCATGCCGTTTCCGATGGACGCGAAGCTGTGCTTCTGGGGCGGGTGGGGTGGCTCGATGGTGATCAACGACATCGACCACGGCATGACCATCACCTACGTGATGAACCGCATGGAAGCGGGTCTTGTCGGCGATACCCGCGGGTTCGATCTGCTCGCAGCCGCGTTCACTGCGGTCGCCTGACGGGTCAGGTCGCGTCGAACGCCACCGGCATGTGCGCCGGTCCGAAGATGCCGACGCCGTCGGGCTTCCACGTGATCTGACCGTCGATGCGCAGGTTCCGCATCCGCTGCGCGAGCAGGGGCAACGCCTCCTGCAGTTCGGCGCGAGCCAACGATGCGCCCAGGCAGTAGTGCATTCCCGATCCGAACGTGAGCTGCGGTTGTCCGGCTGCGGGCTTGGTGATGTCGAAGGTCTCGGGGTCGGGGAACACATCGGCTTGGCGGTTGGCGTCGGCGATGCCGATCGACATGAAGGTGCCGGTCGGGAAGATCACGTCGCGGTACTCGATCTCGCAGCTCGCGAACCGAGCGGTGCCGCGCACCGCACCGAAGTAGCGCATCGTCTCCTCCACGGCTCGGCCGGCGAGCTCTGGCTGTTCGGCGAGCAGTGCCCACTGATCGGGGTGCTGGGTGAACATGGCCACGGCACAGCCGAGTTGGTTGCGGGTGGTGTCGGTGCCGGCGACGATGACCGCGTTCACCATCATCACGAGTTCGTCGTTGCTCAGCCTGTCACCTGACTCCTCGGCAGCGATGAGGTCGGTGAGGAGATCGTCGGCCGGCTTCGAGCGACGCTGTGCGATGAGGTCGCGGGTGTACGCGTCCATCTCGTCCTGGGCGTTCATCACCAGATCCAGCTTGTCGGCCAGATCCGCCGAGAACACCTCGAGGATGTCGGCGGCGAGTCGACTGAACAGCTGCCAGTCGCTCTTCGGCGCGCCGAGCAATTCGCAGATGATCGGGATCGGGTACGGCTCGGTGATGTCGGCCACGAAGTCGGCCGTGCCCGTGGCGGCGACCGGATCGATCAGATCGTTCATCACTTGACGCATGAACGGCCGCAGCCGGTCGGCAGCCCGTGGCGTGAACGCCGGGGCGACGAGGCGACGGAGGCGGCCGTGTGCATCGCCCTCGGTCGACAGGATGCTGCCCTGCTGACGAGCGAGGAAGTCGGCGCGAGTGATGCCCATCAGCTCCGGGATGCGGGCCGATGCGGAGTGCCAGCGCTTGTCGCGCAAGATGGCGACGGCGTCCTCGTAACGCAGCACGCCGTAGCCGATGAGGTTGCGGACCAGCCACACGTCATGGGGCAGCGACTTCCGCATCGCCATGCGGTCGTCGAAGCTGCCGTCGTCGAAGTTGATCTCAGGGATGTCGAGCTCGGATGCAGGGATCGCCATCCGCGAACCGTACCGCGACCGATTCAGCCGAGAGCGACCGACGGCTCCACGAAGGCGGTGCCGAGGAAGTCCGCGACCGGCGCGTTCGTGACGTGGCCGGCGTGAGTGTTGAGCCCGAGGGCCAAGGCCGCATCGCGAGCGCATGCCGCGCGGGCGCCGAACTGGGCGAGCTCGATTTGGTAGGGGAGCGTCGCGTTGGTGAGGGCGTAGGTGCTCGTGTGTGGAACTGCGCCGGGCATGTTGCCGACGGCGTA
>JAYUSX010000261.1:0-10118 GCA_043755475.1 Actinomycetota bacterium | reverse complement strand
CCGCGCCCAGGGCGCCCGGGTGGTGGTCATCGACCCGATCCGCACCATCACCGCCGATTCCTCCGACTGGTTCGTGCAGCCGCTGCCCGGTACCGACGTGGCCCTGATGCTGGCGATGATGCACGTGTTGATCCGCGATCAGCTCATCGATCATCGGTGGGTGCGCGATCACACCGAGGGCTTCGACGAGCTCGCTGCGCACGTGGTCGAGTGGAGTCCGCAGCAGGCAGCCGAGGTGTGCGGGCTGCGGGTCGACGAGGTCGAGGAGTTGGCTCGGGCCTACGGCACCACCAGGCCGGCGGCAATTCGCACCCTGATCGGCGCCGAACACCACGAGCACGGCGCGATGTTCTTCCGCACCCTCACCTGCCTGCCCGCCCTCGTCGGCGCGTGGCGCGACAAGGGCGGCGGCTACGCCCGCAGCGTCGGCACCTGGAGCAACGAAGCGGTCGATGGTGTGGCCATGATGCGTCCATCATCGGCAACGCGCCGGCGCCAGCTGCCGATGGTGCGCATGGCCGAGGTGCTCGACGGCGGGGCACCTGAACCCGTTCGAGCCTTGTTCGTCATCGGCGGCAATCCTCTCGTCGTGGTGCCGAACGCCGAGGGTGTTCGCCGCGGCCTCGCTCGCGACGACCTCTTCACCGTCGTGCACGAGCAGTTCCTCACCGACACCGCGCGCTACGCCGACCTGGTGCTGCCTGCGACCACGCAGATCGAATCGGTCGACGTGGTCCCCGCCTGGGGGCACCTGTGGATGGGATGGAACGAACCAGCCATCGCCCCCGTCGGCGAGAGCGTCAGCAACAGCGAGCTCCACCGGCGGCTGGCGACCGCTATGGGTTTCACCTCCGAGGATGCTCCCCACCTGCACGCCGATGACATGACCGTGCTGCACGAGACGATGCCCTCGATCGACGTCGACGGGTTGCGGCAACGCGGATGGGTGCGGGCCTCGTCCTACCCAGCCGACGGCCGACCATTCGCCGACGGCGTCTTTCCCACCGGATCCGGCAAGGTCGAGTTCGTCAGCGAGCTGCTCGAGGCGCTCGGCCAGGCGGCGCTGCCCACCTACATGCCAGCCCGCGAATCGCACGCCGGCGATCGCGAGCTCGCGGCACGATTCCCCTTTGCCTTGCTCACGCCCAAACAGCACACCCGTTTCCTCAACGCGAGCTACTCGGCACTCCCGAAGCACGGCCCACTCGAAGGATCGCCATACGTCGAGATGGTCGCCTCGGACGCCGCCGGACTCGGACTCGTCGACGGCCAGTGCGCGGTGGTCCACAACGACCGCGCACAGCTCGAACTGCCGGTGAAGATCACCGACCGACTTCGCCCGGGCGTGGTGGCCATCCCATGGGGTTGGTGGGCGCATCAGCATCCCGATGGTCGAACCGCGAACGCGCTCACCAACGACTCGCTCACCGACTGGGGCGGCGGAGTCGCCTACAGCGACACGCTCGTCGCGATCCGCCCACGCTGACCCGCCCCCGCTGACCCGCCCCCGCTGACCCGCCCACGACGTGGCGGCCCCGAGCGGGCCATTCGAACCAACGCCAGTCGACGCAAGTTCGCACCGGAATCACAGGGGTAGCCTTGGCCCATGGCAGGCGACCTCATCTACGCGTTCAGGGTGATGCGCCTGCCGCTGCTCGACGCGGGTGGCAACGCGATCGGCAGACTCGACGACGTCGTGGTCATCCCGGCGCGCGCCGGCATCCCTCCACGAGTGCTCGGCTTCGTCGCCACCAGTCAGCGCCGTCGGATCTTCGTCAACTCCGGCCGGATCGGCGGCCTCGACGGCGACGGGGCGCGTCTGCGGAGTTGGGACGTCGACCTGAACCCGTTCAAGCCGAGGCCGGGCGAGATCCTGATCGGCCGCGACGTGCTCGACAGCCGCATCGGGGACGAGACCGTGAGCGACGTCGCGCTGCGACCCGCCGGCGACGGTCGCCAGACGTGGTGGGAGATCTCGAAGGTTCGTCTCGCTCGCCGCAGCGCGCTTCGCCGGCGGCCCAGCTATCGCTTGCTCGACTACGACGAGGTGCCCCAGCTGTTCGCATCAGGCGTCGGCAGCGAGATGGCCGCCGAGGCAGCACGCATGCGCGACATGCACCCGAGTGATGTCGCCGGTGTCGTGCGCGCCCTTCCGCTCAGCAGCCGCAAGCAACTCGCCGCGGCGATGGACGACGAGCGACTCGCCGACCTCCTCGAAGAGCTCCCCGAAGCAGAGCAACTGCGCATGATCGAAGGACTCGACCTCGACCGCATGATCAGCGTGCTCGAAGAGATGGAGTACGACGACCTCGCCGACCTGCTGGTCGAGATGCCGGGCGAACAGCGCACGCGCATCCTCGACGCGATGGACGACGAAGATGCGGACGTGATGCGGCGTCTCCTGTCGTACGACGAAGGCACCGCTGGCGCGCTGATGACGCCCGACATCATCATCCTCGGACCGACGGCCACCGTCGCCGAGGCCCTGGCACAAGTGCGCGACCCCGAGTGGCTGGTCAGCATCGCCGCGCAGGTGTTCGTCGTGCAGGCACCCTACAAATCGCCCACCGGTACGTATCTCGGTGTCGTTCACTTCCAGCGGCTGCTGCGCGAGCCACCGAGCATGGAACTCGGCCGCTGCCTCGAGCAGGAACCGACCATCAGCCCCGATCTCAGCGAGCGTGAGGTTGCCGAGCGGCTCGCCAGCTACAACATGCTCGCCGTCGGCGTGTGCGACGAAGGCAATCGACTGCTCGGGGCGATCACGGTCGATGACGTGCTCGACCGCACCTTGCCCACGGGCTGGCGTCAGCGACGGCGGGTGACGACCAACACCTCAGCTCCCGCGATACCCGGTGGTCGCCCATGACCCGGCGCGACGACCTCACCACTCCACGCCAACGACGTCTGCTCAGCGTTCACTACGACCACGACGAGTTCGGACAGTTCAGCGAAAGTGTCGCTCGCTTCATCGGCACAGCTCGGTTCCTCGTCTACCAAAGCGTCTTCTGCGCGGCGTGGGTGGTGTGGAACGTGCTCGGCCCATCGTCGTTGCGGTTCGACGAATGGCAGTTCATCGGCCTGACGCTGTTGCTCAGCTTGCAGGCCGCCTACGCCGCGCCGCTGATCCTGCTCGCCCAGAACCGCCAGGAGTCACGCGATCGAACCCAGTCGGAGCTCGATCGCCGAGTGGCCGAACGCACCCAGGCCGACACCGAGTTCCTCGCCCGTGAACTCGCGAGCATCCGGCTCTCGCTCGCCGACGTGGCGACGAGCAGTGAGATGGGCGACCATCTCGACCGATTGAGCGACGCCATCGAACGGATGACGTTGCGCCTCGACGAACTCGACACGGCAGCGACCAAGACCGCGGCGCTCGACGATCCGCGCGGCTGATCCTTCGTTCGGGGTTCCCGCGCGTTCAGGCGGTTCGTCCGGCGGGTGACGACCCGACCTCCGGCACCGGTGCGACGAGACGTCCCGTGAGGTGATCGACCAATGCCAGGGTGGCGGCGCTGAAAGCCTTCGGCTGCTCCCAGGGCAGCAGATGGTCCCCCGCGACCTCCACCACGTGCGACTGCACCGCCCGAGCCAGTTCTCGTTGCTTGCCGGGCAGCACCAGCCGGTCGTTGCTGGTGATGAGCGACCTCGCCGGCTTTCCGAGCGACGACGCCCACGGACGGGCGTCGTAGCGGCCGAGTGCTCGCCCGGCTTGCACGAACGCGAGCGGGTCGCCGCGCCGAGTCTCGGCTTCCAGCCACGGAACGAATCGCTCCAGTTCGTGCCCGACACCCAGCAGCTTGGTGATTCCGAACCGCAGCCAACGCGGGTAGGCCCACGAGCGCATCAACGGGCCGATGAGTCGAACCGTCTTCCACCGGAAGCGTTCGATCCGCGTGGCTCGCCACTCGAGTGCCGTGGCCTGGAGCACCATCGCCCGCACGACGTCGGGATGACGATGCGCGAGGTGGAGGCTGATCGGGCCGCCCATCGAGTAGGCAACCGTGATCACGGGGCCGAGCCCCAGCTCGGTCACGATCGCTGCGGCGTCGTCGGCGGCATCCTCCAGCGTGAAGGCACGCGCGGTGCGCATGCCTCGACCGTGGCCGCGATGATCGACCGCGACGAACGAGTAGTGCTCGGCGAGAGCTTCGAACGCTGTGAAGAACTGCAGATCGCCGCTCGCTGTCCAGCCGTGCAGCAACAACAGCCATGGCGCCGCCGGATCGGCATGCCGATGGATGCGAACGAACGCTTCACCGCGATCGGGCAACGTCACCGTACGACCCTCGGGCAACCACGGCAGCAACAGCACGGGAACGTTCATACCCTACACATGATTATCTGAACCGTGAACGAGTCACACCTCGGCGGTAACCCGTCACACCCACGTCACATCGTCACACTGCGGCGCGGGCCACGCCGGTGAACTCGTGCATGTTCACGCCGGCCGAGGTCAGCGACCTCAGCAACCGACGACTGAGCGCTGCGTCCTCGCCCGACACCGCCACGCCCAGGGGGATCGTGCCCGCGATGCATTCGCGGGCGAACATTGCGGCCACGGTGCCCGCGAGATCCCCGGTGCGACCGACTGCGCCGACCACCAACGTCTCGCGTGCCCCGTCGGCCAGCGAACCCCGCACTTCCACCCGAACCGCGCCTCTGTCTCCATCGGCGTGCGGCGGCGCGAGCATCGGAAGTCGGGCCGTCAACCGGTCGCGACGGGTGGCCGACACGCGAGCCGACACCCTCGACGCCTGAGGGAACGCACGGTGCAGGAGCAATGGATCGGCGAGCGATGCCCGATAGCAGTCGGCCGGTCCGATGGGGTCGGGGAACCAACACAGCTCACGACCGCTACCACCCGGTCGCTCCACCCACTCGCCGTCATGCCAGCCCCATGCGCGTCCGCCCAGCGCGGCGTGATGATGGCGCGCACATGCTGGTCCGCCGGTGCCGTACATCGCCACGTGCACCTCGTCGGCCGTCGCCAACTGACTCACCAGGTGCCGAGCGAGCAGGCCGGTGAGACCGGGCGACATCGCCGCGCCGACCACGAGCCGGGCCTGCGATGTGACCGCCCGACGTTGCAGCGTGAGCAACTGCACCACGTCGGAGCGATCGTCGCTGAGCGACACCACGTCGACACCGTCGTCGATCAACGACGCCGCGATCTCGAACTGCGGGCCCGGGGACGCGAGCACGACAGCATCGACGACCCGGAGGTCGTCGAGCGAGTCGACGGCGACACCGCCATGACGTCGGCCTGCCCGCACCGCCGCCCCTGCGGCCAGGTCGTACCACGCGACTCGCCCGCCAAGGCTGTGCAGCACACGGCCGACCGACTGACCGGTGACTCCTGCGCCGACGATTCCGACGATCGGACCCGGCCCGCCACGATCCGTCGACGACGGGCTCATGCGCCGCCGCTGTTCGAATTGCCGTTCACTGCGGTGGCAGCCGCAACTCGCGCCAGCCACCCTCCTGTGGTGGCACCCCGCCTTTGCCGCGCAGTCGCAGCATGCCACCCATCAGGCTGGCGAGGGACAGCGCGAGGAGCGCGCGGCGAAGGAACGTCACGCGCGGAGGCTAGCAACGGACTGACCCGTCGGGTCCGCGCCGAGCGGGATGCGCCTCGTGGGCGACGCCCTCCCCGCCGACGACGGAGGCCCCCTTGCGGGGGCCTCGTACATCGTCTACCAGGTGCGTTGCGGTGGGGCTAACAAGAATCGAACTTGTGACCTCATCCTTATCAGGGATGCGCTCTAACCGACTGAGCTATAGCCCCGCTGTGGCGATTGGCCAGGCTATCGGGCGACGACCCAAACACTCAACCGAGAACACGCTCGACGACACGCGCTACGGGCGTTGGATTCCGTCGGTTGCGTCGCCGTCGCCACCGACGGCTTTCGTCGACGCCGAGCGGGGTTTCGCGATCACTTCTTCCTCCAGCACGCTCACCCTGATTCCCCCGACCAGGTCGGTGATCAAGTTGAACAGTGTGGCCAGCAACACCGCGAAGCCGGTGAGGCCGACGGCAACGAAGAGGCCACCGATCCAGCCGTTGTGGTAGATCTCGCCGCCTTTGAACTCGAAGCTCTCCCAGCCGAACTGTTCGAAGAACTTCTCGACGTTGTCGACGGTGCCGGTGGCATGAGCCACGTTCCACAACAGGACGGCCGACGTGAGACACACCGAGTACAGGATGACGTTGAACACGAAGGCCACCTTGAACACGCTCCAAGTGTCCACATGTCGTACCACCCGGGTGACGCGACGCACTCGTGGCTTGGCGCGACGGAACACCATCGGCGCACGCAGGGGACGCTTCGGGAGCACCACGCCGGAGGTCTCGTCGACAGCGGTGGCGGGCAGTGGCTGACCGGGCACGATCTCGGTGGGAGCGACGGGTACCACCACGGTGCGCTCTGGAGCGGGAGCGAAGGCCTCGGCTGGATCGACGAGCACTGCTGCGTCCGGCTCGGTCGCCACCGCCACCAATGCGGTGGCGAGATCGGCGGATACCGACGTCTCCGACGGTGTCGACGAAGGGGGCTCGGGTGCCGGCGACGCTTCCCGTTCGGTGGGTCGAACGATCGCATCTCCCGACTCGACGGTCGCATCCCAGAGACGTTCGGCGGTGGGCGACGGCAATGGTGGATACGTGGGATCTGCCTCGACGATCGCCGGCAGTGCGATCTTGTCGGCAGTGTCGTCGGCGACAACAGAGGCGTCACCGAGTTTGGCCAGCCGATCGAGGATGTCGCTGGAGTCGCCTGCCACGGCCGTCGGCCCGGGCCGACGGCCCGCGCCACCCGTCTTCGAGACGGACACCCGCGGCTCACGCACGGCGGGGGTCTTGGTCGCCTTCGATGCCCGCTTCGGCACCACTCGACTGGCGCTGCGCTCAACCGACGTAGGTTTGGAAGCGCTGGGTTCGCCGGAGGTCACACGCCGAGCTTAGAGAACCGTGACCTCACAACCGGGCGCGGCCGATCATTTCCTCTCGGACCCAGATCATCGATGCCGTGCCCACGGCGGCGATCGCGGCTCGGACCGGACGTTCACGGTCCCGTTCGAGGTCCGTTCAAGGTCCGTTCAAGGACCGTTCGAGGCGGTCGCCCTCGCCGTTGCCCGACCACAGCTGGCGGTCACGGTGACGGTCCAGCCGTCACGACCGAAGGCTTCGAGCTGACCGTGGTTGGCCACTGCGAGGCGAACAGCCGCCGTTCGGCCGCCCTCGACGCCCGCCAGCGCGGCAGCGTCAGCCGCCGTCTGGGCGCATTGGCGCCGCATCATCGCCACGCCCAGTTCAGCGGTGGCAACGGCAGCCAACCCCGCCAACACCGCGGCGACTGTCACCAAGAGCACCATGCTCCCCTGGTCGCTGCCCTGTTGCCGCTCGGCCCGAGTCCGGCCCGATCTCCCACTCCCTGCTCGCCACATGCCGCGCTCCCACGTCTCCAACCGCACCGGTCACTCGGCGACGCTCGGCGACGCAAGATGGGGGAACGCTCGGAACGAACGAGCAACAACACGGCCTGACTCGGAGACACCAAACGACAGCGGCGTTCGTCAGCCGATCCACTGCTGACGAACGATCGGTGGTCGACTCACGCCTCGTCGTCACCCGTCGTGTCGTCACCCGTCGTGTCGTCACCGTCGTCACTCTCGTCACCGTCGTCGCTCTCGTCGCTCGAGAGAATCGGCGCGACCGAGGCGACGATCTGGCCGTCGTCGAGGCTCATCAACCTCACACCGGTGGCATCGCGACCCTGGGAGCTGATGTCGCCGACGCCCATCCGGATCATCACACCTCCGCTCGACACGGCGACGATCTCATCGTCGAGGCCGACCATGAACGCGGCGACGACCTTGCCCTTCTTGCCCGTGAGCTTGATGCCGATCACGCCGATGCCACCCCGACCCTGGGTGTTGAACCGGTCGAGCTGGGTGCGCTTGCCGTACCCGGACTCGGTGATCACCAAGATCTCGGTGTCGTCGCGAGCGACATCCACGCTGACGACCTCGTCGCCGGCACGCAGCTTCATCCCGCGCACACCGCCGGCATTGCGGCCCATGGCGCGAACTTCACTCTCGTTGAAGCGAATCGTCATGCCGCTCCGGGCGACCATGAAGATGTCGTCGGTGCCGCTGGTTTCGATCACCTTCACCAGTTCGTCGTTGTCACGCAGATTGATCGCGATCAAGCCGTCGCGCCGGGACGAGTCGTACTCGTGGAAGGACGTCTTCTTCACCGTGCCGTTCTTGGTCGCGAAGAACAGGTTGCGTTCGCCGGCGAAGTCGCGGGTGTCGATGATTGCCTCGATCGTCTCGTTCGCCTGCAACGGCAGCAGGTTGACGATCGGCATGCCCTTGGCTGCCCGCTCACGTTCGGGGATGTCCATGGCGCGCAGCCGGTAGACCTTGCCGCGGTTGCTGAAGAACAGCAAGAACGCGTGCGCCGTGGTGAAGATCACGTTCCGTACGATGTCGTCGGTCTTGAGCTTCGCGCCGCTGACCCCACGACCGCCTCGTCCTTGGGTCTTGAAGTTCGCGGCGGGAACGGCCTTGACGTACTGGGCCTGCGTCATCACGATGACGAGCTCTTTGTCCTCGACCAGGTCTTCGATGCTCATCTCGCCCGTGTCGAATGCCACCTGGCAGACGCGCGGTGTGGCGAACTCCTCGCGGATCGCGAGCATCTCGCTCTTGATCACACCGCGCAGCTTCTCGGGGGAATCGAGGATGCTCTGCAGCTCGGTGATCCGCTCGGCCACCTCTTCCATCTCGCGCTCGAGGTCGATCCGGCTCAATCGGGTGAGCTGCCGGAGTTGCATGTCCAGGATGTCGACCGCTTGGATCTCGGAGAACTCATACGGCTCGACCATCAGCGCAGCTCTCGCCGAAGCGGCGTCGTCGCTGGCGCGAATGAGCGCGATGATCGCGTCGATCACGTTGAGCGCCTTGAGGCGACCTTCCAACAGATGCGCGCGCTTCTTGGCCTTGTCGAGTCGGAACTCGGTACGTCGGGTGACGACTTCCACCTGGTGGCGGATGTAGCCCTGCAGTGCGGTGACCAGGTTGAGCGTGCGCGGCACGCCATCCACGAGGGCCACCATGTTCACACCGAAGCTGGTCTGCAGCGACGTGAGCTTGAACAGGTTGTTGAGCACCACGTTGGCGTTGGCATCGCGCTTGAGCGTGATGACCAGTTCGGTCTTGCCGCCTGCGGAACCGTCGTTTACGTCGCTGATGCCATCGAGCTCGCCCGAATCGACCAGTTCCTGGATGCGGCCGGCGATCGACGAGCAACTCGTCTGGTAGGGCAGTTCGGTGACGACGATCTGGTAGCCGCCCTTGCGGGTCTCTTCGATGCTGGCCGTCGCTCGCATCTTCACGCTGCCGCGCCCGGTTCGATACGCATCGAGGATGCCGGCACGACCGAGGATCGACCCGCCCGTCGGGAAGTCCGGGCCCTTCACGAACGTCATCAGATCGTCGACCGTGGCCTCGGGGTGGTCGATCAGGTGCACCGTCGCGTCGATCACTTCGCCCAGGTTGTGCGGAGGGATGTTCGTGGCCATGCCGACAGCGATGCCCTGGCTGCCGTTCACCAGCAGGTTCGGGAACCGCGACGGCAGGACCGTCGGCTCTTGCCGGCTGGCGTCATAGGTGTCGACCATGTCGACGGTGTCTTCGTCGATGTCGGCGAGCAACTGCATCGCGAGGGGGTGCAGCCGACACTCGGTGTATCGGGAGGCCGCGGGGCCGAAGTCGGGCGAACCGTAGTTGCCGTGGAAGTCGATCAGCGGGTGGCGCAGCGAGAACGGCTGAGCCATGCGCACGAGGGCGTCGTAGATCGCGCTGTCGCCGTGCGGGTGGTACTTGGCCATGGTGTCGCCGCTGACGCGCGCCGACTTGACGAACGGGCGATCCGGACGGAAGCCCTGCTCGTCCATGTCCCAGATGATGCGGCGGTGCACCGGCTTGAGTCCGTCGCGGACGTCGGGCAGGGCGCGCGACATGATGACCGACATCGCGTAGTCGAGGAAGCTCCGCTCCATCTCGTCCTGCAGGGCGATCGGTTGCACGGACAGCGACGGGTCGCGCTCGAC
>JAYUSX010000260.1:0-10123 GCA_043755475.1 Actinomycetota bacterium | reverse complement strand
TCGTAGGCCCATGTGCCGCTGATGTCGGCCTCACCGAACTCGATCACCGGGTCGAGCCACTTCTCCAAGAAGTGAAGATTCTTCGAGAAGGGCAACTGCATGGCGCCGCCCACCACCGACAGGCCGGCCAGGACGACCAACGGCAACAGCATGATCTTCGGGCTCTCGTGGGGCTGGAAGTCGCCGTGGGCGCCGTGGTCGGCCGCGTGGTCGTTCCATCGAGATTCGCCGTAGAAGACCATGATCACCTGGCGCGTCATGTAGTACGCCGTGAGCAACGCGGTCACCAGCCCGACGAAGTACAGCACCGGGCTCTTGGCGAAGGCGTACAACAAGATCTCGTCCTTGCTCCAGAACCCTGCGAAGGGAGGCACCCCCGCAATGGCGAGCCAGCCGATGATGAACGTGAACGCGGTGATGGGCATCAGCTTCCGCAAGGCGCCCATTCGGCGCATGTCCTGTTCGTGATGCATCCCGTGGATCACCGAACCCGATCCGAGGAACAGCAGTGCCTTGAAGAAGGCGTGGGTGACCATGTGTAAGATCGCAGCCACGTACGCCCCTGAGCCGACCGCGAGGAACATGTAGCCGAGCTGACTCACGGTGGAGTAGGCGAGCACCTTCTTGATGTCGTTCTGGGCCACGGCGATCGTGGCCGCGAACAGTGCCGTCGAGACGCCCACGATGGCGATCAGTGTGGGCGCCCATCCAGCTGCCACTGCCAGCACCGGGTTCACACGGGTCATGAGGAACACGCCGGCGGTGACCATGGTTGCCGCATGGATGAGGGCGCTCACCGGGGTGGGCCCTTCCATCGCGTCGGGTAACCAGAGGTACAGCGGGAGCTGAGCGCTCTTGCCGCATGCGCCGATGAACAGCATGAGTGCGATCGCGGTCGCCGAGCTCTGGCTCAGCGCACCAGACTCGGCTGCGGCGTTGATGCCGCCATAGCTCAGCGTGCCGACCGCCTCGAACGCCAGGAACATCGCGATCATCACGCCCCAGTCACCCACCCGGTTCGTGACGAAGGCCTTCTTGCCGGCGGTGGCAGCGCTGTCGCGTTCGTGCCAGAACGAGATCAGGAAGTACGAGCACGTGCCGACGCCCTCCCAGCCGATGAACGTGACCAGCAGGTTCTCACCCAAGACCAACACGAGCATGCTGAGCGCGAACAGGTTGAGGTACAGGAAGAACTTGGAGAAGCGCTCGTCGCCATGCATGTAGCCCACGGCGTATAGGTGGATGAGCGTGCCGATACCGGTGACGAACAGGCACATCGTGATGCTGAGCGGGTCGGCCAGGAACGCGAGATCGATCTGCAGATCGCCGACCGGAGCCCATTGGAACAGCGTCGCGATGTGACGGCGCTCTTCGGCGCTCTTCGACAGCAAGTCGGCGAACACCCCGACGGTGACGGCAAAGGAACCGCCGATCATCGTCGTCGCCAGGTAGCCGGCCTTCGGGTCGCCGAGCTTGCGCCCGAACAACAGGATCAGCACGAAGCCCGCCAGCGGCAGTGCAGGAATGAGCCATACGACGTCGACCACGATCAGCCCTTCAACTCCGCCATGTCGTCTGCAGTGGCCTGTGGCTTGCGACGGAGGATGGCAACGATGATCCCGAGCCCGACGACGACCTCTGCGGCGGCCACGACCATCACGAAGAACACGATGGTCTGGCCCCTGACGTCACCGAGTTCCTTGGCAAACGCAACGAAGCTCAGGTTCACCGCGTTCAACATCAACTCGACGCACATGAACATCACGAGCGGGTTGCGTCGAACCATGACGCCCACCATCCCGATGCAGAACAGCAGGGCGGCGAGGACGAGATACCACGTTGCGGTGGGTTCGATCGCGGCGGTCACTTGGCTGCCTCGGGCGACGCGTCGAGCTTGTCTGGACGGCGGGACAACAACACGGTTCCGACCACCGCGATGACGAGCAGGACCGACACGAGCTCGAACGCGAACACGTGGTTGCTGAACAGATCTCGACCGATCTGACGGATGTTGCTGTCGGGATCGCCGGTGACCGTCGCATCGTCGAGTCCCGCGCCACTCCCCGAGCGCACGGCGTCGGCGCCCTGGGTGACGGCGGTGACCAACAGCGCCAACGTTCCGGCACCGACGATCGTCGCCAGCGGACGCTGCACCGAGATGGGCTCGAGCTGGAGATCTTCGGCATTGTCGACACCGAGCAGCATGATCACGAACAGGAACAGAACGACGATCGCACCCGCATAGACGATCACCTGGACGGCGGCGAGGAAGTGGGCCTCCTGGGCGACGAACAGCACCGCGACTCCGAACAACGTGAGCACGAGGCTGAGGGCGGCATGAACCGGATGGTTACGCACGATCACACCGACAGCACCCACCAGCACCATGGCCGCGGCGCAGACGAACACGAACAACTCCATCGTCAGTGGCCTCCGTGATCGTTCGACGTCGCCGCTGCGCCCGCGGTCGGACCGCGACCGATGACCTTCACCGTCTTCTGTGCGTCGGCTGCGGCCTGCCTTGGCTCGCTCGCGCGCACGCCGTAGCCCAACTCGTTGCTCCAGCCGATCTCACCCACGAAGTCGGCATCGCCTGACGGGGCCGTCGCGCGCATCCAGCCGCTCGTCAGCAGATCTTCTCCTTCGCGCCAGTCCTCCCACGGCAGCTGCTTCGGCTTGCCGGAGTCGTCCACCACGAGTTCCGCCTTCGTGTAGATGGCGTCCTTGCGATCGGTGAAGCTGAACTCGAACAGCTTGCTCTCGGTGATCGCCTCGGTGGGACACGCCTCGACGCAGAGATCACAGTGGATGCACCGCAGGTAGTTGATCTCGTAGAAGAAGCCGAAGCGCTCGCCGGGTGACGTCGGGTTCTCGGGGTCGTTGTCCTTCCCGCGCACGTAGATGCACTTCGCGGGACAGACGCCGGCGCACAGTTCGCAGCCGATGCACTTCTCCATCCCGTCCTCGTAGCGGTTGAGGACATGTCGGCCGTGCATCCGCTCGGGCTTGTCGATCTTTTCGTCCCGACCTTCGGTGCTCTTGCCCTTCTTGGCGCGACGGCCACCCGAGTACGAGGTGGTGACACGTTTGCCACCGAGCTTCGTGTGCTGACGAAGGGTGATCCCAAAGCCTTCCAAGTAGCCCATCAGTACATGGCCCCTTCTCGCTCACGGTTGCGCGCACTGACCTTGGCCGCTGCGGAGAGCAACGCCGCTCCGAAGGTGAGCACGGCCAGTCCCACCACGCCGACGGCGACGCGGTTCCAACCCTTGTCCTGGCCCAGCTTGAACGCTGCCAGCAGCATGAACCAGCCGAGCGACAGAGGGATGAGGATCTTCCAGCCGAGGTTCATCAACTGGTCGTAGCGCAGACGAGGCAGCGTGGCTCGGAACCACACGTAGACGTACAAGAACACGACCAACTTGAGCAGGAACCAGACGGTGCCGTTCAGGGGGCCGAGCCACAGATCGCCGCTCCACTCGAGACCACCGATGTCGACGGACAACGGCTGCGGACCACCGAAGAACAACGTGACGATGACCGCGCTCATCGTGATCGTGTTCATGAACTCGGCCAGGAAGAACAGCGCGAAGCGGATGCTCGAGTACTCGGTGTTGAAACCTCCGACCAGCTCCTGTTCGGCCTCGACCAGGTCGAACGGCGGACGGTTCAGTTCGGCCGTCGCGGCGATCAGGAAGACGATGAACGGAAGCACTCCCGTCGACACCAGGTGCCAGTTGGTGAAACCGTCCTGGTTGTCGACGATGCCACTCGTGCTCAGCGTGCCTGCGAGGAGCAGGACGGCAGCGATGCTGAGGCTGAGCGCAGCTTCGTAGCTCACCATCTGGGCCGAGGCGCGAACGGAACCGAGGAGTGGGTACTTCGAGCCCGACGACCATCCGGCGAGCATGATCCCGTAGACGGCGATGCCACTCAGCGCCAGCAGGAGCAGGACGCCGATCTGTGGGTCCGCGAGCTGCACCCTGGTCTCTCGACCGAACCACGTGACGAGACCTTGCTTGTCCCCGGTGAAATCGCCTCCGAGCGGGATGACCGACCACACCAGGAAGGCGGGCACGAACGACAGGTACGGAGCGAGCTTGAACACGAACCGGTTGGAACGTTCGGGGATGAGGTCCTCTTTGAAGAACAGCTTGATCCCGTCGGCAAGGGTCTGCAGGAGCCCGAACGGACCGGCCTTGTTCGGCCCGATGCGGTTCTGCATGCCTGCGATGACCTTGCGTTCGAACCACACCATCAGCATCGTCGCGACCAGGCCGACGACGAAGACGACGACGACCTTCAACAGCACGATGAGCACGTCGCCGGGATGGAGGTCGCCGATCAGCAGAGGATCGAGCGCCAACATCAGAGGTTCTCGATTCGGATGTCGGTGACGGGAGCAGTGCAGTCGATCAGGTCGCCGACGTTGCCGCCCGGCTGGTTGAACGGAACCCACACGGTGCCGCGCAGCACCGTGGAATCGGCCTCGACGCGCATCACCGCGGTGGCACGGGCGCTGATCACCTTCACCTCGGCGCCCGCGATCACGCCGGCACGCTCGATGTCGAGCGGGTGGATGTGGGCGGTCTGCCCGGGCGCGAGGTGTGCCATCGACGGACTCGTGTTCGTGCCCACGGCGGCGTCGTACAGCGTGCGGCTGGTGACGAGACGGAAGTCGTAGCTGTTGCGTACGCCGATGTCGACCGTGAACGTGCTGAGCGGATCGATCGACGTGGGTGTTTGACTCATCACACCGTCGGGCGCCGCCGCGAGCAGATCTCTCGTGACGCCGTCGTAGGCGGCGACCATGAGTGCCATCGCGTCGGTGATGTCGTCGACGTTGCGATACCCGAGGTCGACACCGAGGCGCTGCGCCAGCCCCGCGGCGATCATCCAGTCGGGGCGGCTGGTGCCCGCCGGCGTCACCTTGCGACCGAGGGTGGTGACCCGACCCTCGAGGTTGGTGGTCGTACCGCCCTTTTCGCCGGCGGCCGCGGCGGGCAGCACGACGTCGGCACGATCTGACGAAGCCGACAGGTGTGTGTCGACGCTGATGATGCGACGAGCACCCAGCAGCGCCCGCCGGACCAGGTCGGTGTCGGGGAAGTCGGACAAGGGGTCTGCCCCCACCAGCAGCAAGCACTCGATCTGGCCCTCTGCGGCCGCCTGGAGAATGCCTCGCGTGCCGAGGCCACCCTCACGTGGGCGCATGCCAACCTGCAGCGCTCCGATCACGTTGCCGCGACGCAGTGCCGGGAGCACGGTGGCGTGCGGAACTGCATCGAGCAGTGCGAGCAACGCGTGGACCGTGGCGTCGGACGTCTCTGCCAGGTTCGCCCGACCGGCCACGATCGCCACGCTGCCCTTGGCGACCTGTGCGGCGATCTCGGGATCGGCGAGTGCCGTTGCGACCGCATCGGCCTGCGTGCCCGGTTCGTAGGCGATGCTCCGCCACGCGTAGCGCGTGACGCCGCCCTGCTTCGGCGTGAACTCGATCAGCTTCGCCTTGCGCTTCTCGACGGCGTCGCGCACGCGGAGGTACAGGACCGGAAGCTCTTCTTTCAGATCGGGTGCCAGCAACACGATGGTCGTGGCCGACGCGACGTCGTTGATCGTCGCCCGGGGCATCGCCAGAATCCCGATCGGCAGGCCGTCGCCCATCTGCGCGGACACGTGGGGGGTGTCGATCACGTCGTGAGCGAGTCGCGCCCACGCGAATGCGTCTTCGTTGCTGCCGCGGGCACCGCCGATCACGGCGACGCTGGCGGGACCGCCCGCCGCCGTGGCGTCTTCGATCATCGTGGCCGCCGCGGCGATGGCTGCATTCCAACTGGTGGAGACGAGACCCGTGGCCGAACGAACGAGCGGCTCGGTGAGGCGTTGATCGCTGTTGACCGACTCGAACCCGAAACGTCCACGGTCGCACAGCCAACCCCAGTTGACCGGATCGCTGTCGACGCCCTGCGTGCGGAGCACCTGATCGCGACTCGACTGGACGACCGTGCGACACCCGACCGAGCACGTGGTGCAGGTGCTCTCCACCTCTTCGAGATCCCACGGACGAGCTTTGAAGCGGTACGGCTTCGCCGTCAGCGCACCGACGGGGCAGATCTGAACGGTGTTGCCACTGAAGTAGCTCGCGAACGGCTCATCGGGGAAGGTCATCACCTGTGTGGTGTTGCCACGACCGATGAAATGGATCAGCGGATCGCCGGCGACCTCGTCGGCGAATCGGGTGCAGCGATCGCACAGGATGCAGCGCTCACGGTCGAGGAACACCAGGTCGCTGATCGGGATCGGCTTTTCGTAGTGCCGCTTCTCCTCGACGAATCGGCTCTCGCCGGGACCGTGACTCATCGTCTGGTCCTGGAGCGGGCATTCGCCACCCTTGTCGCAGACCGGGCAGTCGAGCGGGTGGTTGGCAAGCAGCAGTTCGAGCATGCCCTCCTGCATCCGCTTGGCCATCGGCGACTCGGTCTCGATCTTCATGTCGGGCGCGACCGGCACCATGCACGACACGGTGACCGCAGGCCCGCGTCCGCCGTCGGCCTCGACGAGGCACATGCGACACTTGCCCACCGGCGTCATCCGCTCGTGGTAGCAGAAGTGTGGGATGTACTGGCCGGCGTCGCGGGCGGCGTCGATGATCAACTGCCCTTTGCGTGCCGTGTGCGCCACGCCGTTGATCGTGACCTGAACGGCGTTGGGGTCGGGAGGAGGAGCGTCAGCATCGGCAGGAGCGGTCGCGGTGCTCTCGGTTGCGGTCATCAGTGGGCTCCGGCCGGCTCTGGCGTCGAATGGATCGCAGCGACAGGGATCGAGTTGCGGCGGGTGATCTTCGCATCGAACTCGCTGCGGAAGAGGGTGAGTGCCGAGTGGACCGGGGCGTAGGCGGACGGACCGACGAAGCAGATCGTGGTCATCTTGTACGGGAACGGCGTGGCCTCGAGACCGAGCGCTGTGCTGGCGGCGTGCGGGAAGTCACCCGGGCAGATCGACTCGCCGATCGCCGTCAACTGGTCGAGATCGGCGGGCGTTCCATTGCCATCGACGATGCGCTGCATCACGCGTTCCAGCCATGTGCCACCTTCACGGCACGGCGTGCACTGCCCGCAGCTCTCGTGAGCGTAGAACCGAGTGAGCGTGAGGGCCGCCGAAGGGATGTCGGTGGTGTGGTCCATCACCATGATCGCGCCGGATCCGAGCATCGATCCGGCGGCACCGACCAGCTTGCCCTCGAACGGCAGGTCGAGCTGCTCGGGGGTGAACCACGGAGCGGAACCTCCGCCTGGGACGAACGCCTTCAGCTCATTGCCGTTGCGGATGCCCTGGCAGAATTCCTGGCCGTAGAGCAGGTCGCGGAACGTGGTCGTGCCGTTCACGATCTCGTAGACACCGGGGCGCTGCACATGACCGCTCACGGCGACCATGCGAGTGCCCGGGCTGGTCGGGGTGCCGATGGCGGTGTAGGCCTCGACACCGTTGGCGAGCAGCCACGGCAGGTTGGCCAGCGTCTCGACGTTGTTGACGATGGTCGGCTGTCCGTACAGGCCGATCGCAGCAGGGAAGAACGGGGGCTTCAGGCGCGGCTCGCCCCGCTTGCCCTCGAGGCTCTCGATCAGCGCCGTTTCCTCGCCGACCACATAGGCGCCGGCACCCCAGTGCAGGACGATGTCGACGCCGAAGTTCGTGCCGAGGATGTTGGTGCCGATGTAGCCGGCCGCGTAGGCGTCGTTGAGCGCGGTGGCGACTCGCTCGTGAGCGAGCGGCATCTCGCCGCGGATGTAGAGGAACACCTGAGCAAGACCGGCTGCGTACGCCGCGATCAGACAGCCTTCGATGAGCTGGTGCGGATCGCGCTCCATCAGCAAGCGATCCTTGTAGGTGCCCGGTTCGCTCTCGTCGCCGTTGACCACCAGGTACCGCGGGTACTTCTCGGCGGGCATCAGCCCCCACTTCACGCCTGCGGGAAAGCCTGCGCCGCCGCGTCCGAGCACCGTGGCGCCACGTACCTCGTCGTGGACGACGTTGGGCGCTTTGCCGAGCGCGATCTTCAGACCCTCGTACCCGCCCGTGGCGTGGTAGCGCTCGAGCGTGTGACTGTCCTCGTACTCGAACCGAGAGGTCACGATCTTCGGACGGTCACCGTCGTCGATGTACCCGGGCGCCCAGCGGTAGCTGCTCACGATGCATCCTTTGCTGCGAACCATGCAGGGGCACCGACCCGTTCGGGCGGCACGGCGCCCGCTGCCTTGTCGACCGGGATCGACTGTCGCACCCGTGCGAGCGTGCCGTGTGAAGGGATCTCGCCATCGAGCCTGCCCGCGCTCAGATCGTCGATCAGCGTGTCGAGGTCGGCGGTGGTGACGCGGTATGCGTGCCGGTAGTTCACCTGCAGGCACGGGGCTTCGGTGCACGCGGCCTGACACTCGGCGTGTTCGAGGGTGAACAGACCGTCTTCGGTGGTGCCTCCGGCCCTCACGCCCAGCCGGGCTTCTGCGTGATGCATGAGCTCGTCGGCGCCCATCAGCGCGCACGACATCGTGCCGCAGATGTTGATGAGGTACTTGCCGACCGGTTCGAACTTGAACATCTCGTAGAACGTGGCGGTGCCGAACACCTCGGCAGACGTGGCTCCGACCAGCTCGGCGACGTGCTTGATCGCGTCGTTGGTGAGGTACCCGTGCTGTTCCTGCGCAATGTGGAGCAACGGGATCGTCGCGGATCGCGGGCGTGGGTACCGACCGATGATTTCTAACGCAACTCGAACGTTGTCCTCGCTAAGACGACTCATTAACGGTCCACCTCACCGAGCACTGGGTCAACGCTCGAAATCACGGCCACGGCGTCGGCGACGAGGCCGCCGCGCATCATGTGCGGCAAGCATTGAATATTGACGAATGACGGGGCGCGCACGTGCATTCGGTAGGGCTTGGCCGAACCATCGCTGGCGATATAGCAACCGACTTCGCCGCGAGGGCTCTCGATGCCCACGTACACCTCGCCCTCGGGCACTTTGAAACCCTCGGTGAAGATCTTGAAGTGGTGAATCAGCGCTTCCATCGACTCGTCGATGCGCACCCGCGGTGGCGGTGTGACCTTCTTGTTCTGGATGCGGTAGTCGCCCGAGGGCATGTGATCGAGGATCTGTCGCACGATCTTCATCGACTCACGGATCTCGTTGAGACGAATCGCGAAGCGATCGAAACAGTCGCCGTAGGACCCGACGATGACATCGAATTCCAATTCGTCGTAGTGCATGTACGGCATATCGCGACGAAGGTCCCATGGCACGCCGGTGCTGCGCAGAATCGGGCCGGTGGCGCCGAGTGCCATCGCTTCTTGAGGCGTTATCACCCCAACACCCTGGAGCCGGTCGCGCCAGATGGGCTGGCCGGTCATCAAGATGTCGTATTCCTCTAAGCGCGCCGGCAACATATCGAGGATGGCCAGAACGTCGTCGCGCCAACCCGCAGGCAGGTCGGCCGCAACCCCACCGGGACGGATGAAGTTGTGGTTCATCCGCAAGCCGGTCACTTTCTGGAAGAAACGCAACACCTCTTCGCGCTCGCGCCAGCCGTAGATCATCATGCCGACAGCGCCAAGATCCATACCGTTGGTGGCCATGAACAGCAGGTGGCTGCTCATCCGGTTGAGCTCGCTGAGCAGCATCCGCATCCATACTGCGCGCTCGGGGATGTCACCGTCGATCCCCAGCAGCTTTTCGGTGGCGAGCGAGAAGACCAACTCGTTGTTGAGCGGGCTGAGGTAGTCCATGCGGGTGACGTTGGTGCCACCCTGCATGTAGGTCAGTTCCTCGCCAGTTTTTTCCATGCCGGTATGCAGGTAGCCAATGATCGGTTTGCAGCGCAACACGGTTTCGCCCTGCAACTCCAGCATCAGGCGCAGAACCCCGTGCGTGCTGGGGTGCTGCGGGCCCATGTTGATGATCATGGTCTGGTCTTCGCTGGCATCTGCCTGGGTCGCTGCGCCGAGCTTGGCGACTTCGGCTTCGCTCATCCGCAGTACCGCGCCGACCTCGCGCATCAACTCCTTAGCGGTCAACTCGCTACGCGGGCGAAGTTCCTGGCCACCCTCGTTGGTTTGACGAACGCCAGGC
>JAYUSX010000259.1:0-4052 GCA_043755475.1 Actinomycetota bacterium | reverse complement strand
TCGAGCGCAGTCGCGCAACGCATCGATGTCGAGGCCGGAGTCAAGCTCGTCGAGGATCGCGATGCGGGGTTGCAGCACGGCGAGCTGCAGCGTTTCGTTGCGCTTCTTCTCGCCACCCGACAGATCGACGTTGAGCGCACGGTGCAACAGCTCCGGTGAGAACCCGATGCGCGACGCCTCGGCATCGAGCAGTTCATCGAGACCGTCGATGGATCGACCGCGGGCGATGAGCGCTTGTTCCATCACGTGGTCCAGCGACACGCCAGGCACCTCGCTCGGATACTGCATCACGAGATGCAACCCGGCTTGCGCCCGCTGCCATGCCGGCAAGGCCAGCATGTCGACGCCGTCGAGCGTGACGGTGCCACTGATGACCTCGTAGCCGGGCTTGCCCATGACGACCGCCGACAGCGTGCTCTTGCCGGCGCCGTTGGGGCCCATCACCACGTGCACTTCACCACTCGAGACGGTGAGGTTCACCCCGTGGAGGATCTGCTTGCCTGCGACCGATGCATGGAGATCGGTGATCTGCAGTGTGGTCATGTCAGGCTGCTCCGCTGTCGTGGGTTGATGTCGTCGAGGGCTCGATCGTGACCACGACATCGCCTGCCTGTTCGCGCACCGCGAACACCGGCACCGGCTGCGTCGCAGGCAGGGTCTGGGGCTCTCCGGTCACGAGGCTGAACGCACTGCCGTGCTTCCAGCACTCGATCTCGAGCGAGTCGCACAACACTTCGCCCTCACTCAGCGACACATCGGCGTGGCTACAGGTATCGCCCAGCGCATACAGGTCGTCGCCGATGCGGACGATTGCGATCGGGCGACCCGCCACGACGAACCGCTGAGCCGAGTTCGGCGCGAGATCGGCGAACCGGCAGACCACGATCCCCTCCGCCCCGTCGAACCCCGCCCCGTCGAGCCCCGCATGGTCGGCGCTCATGCCGACTTCCTCTGCAACTTCGCGCTGACGAGTTCACGCAACTGGGCAGCCAGCGGGCCGACCGGAAGCTGCTCGAGCACTTCGTCGAAGAAGCCGAGCACCACGAGGCGCTCTGCGATCTCCGGCGGGATGCCGCGACTCTCGAGATAGAACCGCTGCTCTTCGTCGATGGGGCCGACGGTGCTGGCGTGACTGCACTTCACATCGTTGGTCTCGATGTCGAGGTTCGGCACGCTCTCGGCCCACGCACCCGAGCTGAGAGTGAGGTTCCGGTTGGTCTGGAACGCCTTCGAACCCTTGGCATCGTGGCGGATCTTGATCAGACCTGTGTACACGCTCTTGGCGTGGTCCTGCACGGCGCCCTTGAACAACAGATCGCTGTGCGTTTTGGGGGCGGCGTGGTCTTGCAGCGTTCGGAAGTCGTGCATCTGGTTCTCGTCGGCGTAGTACAGGGCGATCTGTCGGGTGCTGGCACCCTGGCCGGTGACCCGCGCCTCGGTCCGCACCCGGGCGTAGTCGCCCCCGAGCGCCACCGTTGCGAGCAGCGTGTTCGAATCGCGCGCACCCAGCGCGCGCTGGTGCCCGAGATGCCAGGTCGACGAACCGAGCATGTTCACACCCAGATACTTCAGGCGGGCGGCGGCAGCCACGTCGACTTCGAGCCGCGGCACGCACAGCGCCACGAGACCGTCGGGCGAGATGAACTGCTCGACGACGGTGATCTCGCTGTCTTCGGCCGCATCGATGATCAGCCGCGGGAACACGGCGACACCGGCCTGATCGAGGTGGTGGGTGATCACCACCGGCTCTTCGATCACCGTGCCACGCGAGACGGAGATGACGATCGCGTCCATGAACGCACGGTTGAGCTCGTGGAACAGGTCGACCGCTTCTTCGGAGTCGGCGCGGTCACCGAGCTCGGCTCCCTGCACCACCTGCACGCCGGCAGGCGCCGTGACCGTGGTGCGAGCGCGACCGGGCGAGAACGACGCGAGATCGAGCTCGCCGATCCGGCTATAGCGCCACACCTCCTCCTCGGAGGACGGGAAGGTGGCGACGGCGGCACGTTCGGCGGCAGCGACGCGACGATCGAGGTCGGGAAGTGCAGACGCGCGTACGGCGTCGGAGGAGAACGCAGGCACGGGGAAATTCTACTGTCTGGATAGGAGAAATTACCCAGCCCGGCACAGGCGTGGCCGGGCCTCAGTCACGGCGGCGGAAGAAGCGCTTCAGCCCTTTCCTCTGGGCGGCGAGGCGCTCGGCCTCCAACTCGGCGAGCACCTGTGCGCCGACAGCATTGAGCACGTCTTCGGCCTCGTCCAACACCGCCGCAGCACTGCCGTCGCCGAGCCCCGGCGGATCGTCAGGGGTCTTGGGAGGCACCACGCTGCCGTAGGTCCAGCCAGCGTCCATCCGCCGCTCGTACTTCGGGCAGTTGTCGGGGCAGCGCCACGGCGCCTCGGGAGCAAGGTCGAGGTTGCACTTGCGCACGGTGTCGCCGTTGGCGTACGTACGGCTCTCGAAGTTCTTGCACTCCTGGCGCATCGGCATTCGCCCAGTCTGCCAAGCCGGAGCGCCCGACGCCGGTCAGAACCGGTTCGGAGTTTCGGCGAGACCCCACCCCATCACCCCACCCCGCGATGAGAGATGAGTGCCCCTGCCGCTCCAATCTCTCATCAGGCTGGTGGCAGGTCGAGGTGCGATGAGAGATGGTGGCGCCAGCGCCACTCATCTCTCATCGCGGTGTGGGGGTGATGGGTGGGGGGTCAGATGCCGAGTTCGGCGGCGCGGGTGAGCACCCGTTCCCGCTCGGCGCCGATCGTGGTCGAATCGCCGTGGCCCGTGTGCACGATCGTGTGATCGGGCAGTCGCAGTAAGGTGTCGCGGATGCTGCGCACGATGGTCGGCTCGTCGCTGTAGCTGCGACCCGTGGCCCCCGGGCCACCACAGAACAGGGTGTCACCGCTGAAGAGCACACCTGCATCGAGGTCGTGGAAGCAACAGCAGCCGGGCGAGTGACCCGGCGTGTGCAACACGGCGAGCTCATGGCCACCGACGCCGAGCACGGCGCCGGGTTCGAGGTCGCGATCGGGCGAGTCGCCTGGCCACACCACGTCCCACAGCATCCGGTCCGCCGGGTGCAGCACGATCGGGGCGTCCACCGCATCGCGCAACGGGACGGCTGCGTCGATGTGATCGTTGTGTCCGTGGGTGAGCACGATCGACCGCACCCGGCGGCCGTTGATCGCCGCCGTGATCGCAGGAGCGTCGTGGGCAGCGTCGAACACGATGACCTCGCGGTCGTCGCCGACCAGCCAGATGTTGTTCGTGACCGCCCATTCGCCCCCGTCGAGGGCGAAGATCCCGTCCGTCGTGACCAGCTCGATCGTCATCCGATCGAAGCTAGCCGCGCAACAGGCGAGGTCAGCCGACGCTGCCTTCCATCTGGAGCTCGATCAGACGGCTCCACTCGACGGCGTACTCCATGGGCAGCGTGCGGGTGATCGGCTCGATGAAGCCGTTCACGACCATGCTCATCGCCTGCTCCTGGCTGAGGCCGCGACTCATGAGGTAGAAGAGCTGCTCATCGGCGATCTTCGACACCGTGGCCTCGTGACCGATCTGAGCGTCGCGCTCGCCGACCTCCATGTACGGCAGGGTGCGGCTCTCGCTCTGCTCGTCGAGGATGAGCGCGTCGCACTGCACGTGGCTCTTGCAGCCGTATGCGCCCTCGTCGACACGCACCAGGCCGCGATAGGTGGTGATGCCACCGTCTTTGCTGATGCTCTTCGACACGATCTTCGACGTGGTCTCCGGAGCGGCGTGCACCATCTTGGCGCCAGCGTCTTGATGCTGGCCGGGGCCCGCATAGGCGACGGACAGCACCTCGCCCGTTGCCTTGGGGCCCATCAGATACACCGACGGGTACTTCATCGTCAGCTTCGAACCGATGTTGCCGTCGATCCACTCCATGTGACCGCACTCCTCGACCCGAGCGCGCTTGGTGACCAGGTTGTACACGTTCGGCGACCAGTTCTGGATCGTGGTGTACGTGACTCGAGCATGCGGCTTGACGACGATCTCGACCACGGCCGAGTGCAGCGAGTCCTTG
>JAYUSX010000258.1:0-4054 GCA_043755475.1 Actinomycetota bacterium | reverse complement strand
ACGCAGGCCAGACCTCTCTCGCCCAGATGGCATTTGCCGGCATCGCCGGGTTCTCCCTGTCGAAATTGGCGATGCAGTGGGACATCCCGTTCCCGATTGCACCCATCCTGGCAGCGTTGGTCGCAACCGTCTTCGGGGCGGTGATGGGCCTTCCGGCGTTGCGGTTGCGCGGCACGAACCTCGCGATCATCACCCTGGCCGGCGGTGTGGCGATCGCCGAGTTCGTGTTCAAGAACCCGAAGTACGTCGGCGATGCGAGCACCGGCGGCGCAAAGATCCCCAACCCTCAACTGTTCGACTGGAACTTCGGTCTGGTCCTCGGGTCGAAGTCGTCACGGCCGATCTTCGGGATCTTCCTCGTGATCGTCGCGACGGTGATCGCGCTGGGGGTGAGCAACCTCCGCCGGAGTGCCACCGGCCGTCGCATCCTTGCGATCCGCTCAAACGAGCGCGCCGCGGCGGCCATCGGCATTCGCGTCGCCCGAGTGAAGATGCTCGCGTTCATGATGTCGGCGTTCGTCGCCGGTGTTGCCGGCTGTCTGGTCGCCTACCGATTCGGCGCGGTGAGTGACGCGTCGTACGGCGTGGTTGCCTCACTGACGGCGCTGGCCATCGCCTACCTTGGCGGCATCACCAGCGTGAGTGGCGCGGTCACCGCGGGTATCACCGCCGCGTCCGGTGTCGCGTTCTTCGGGATGAGCGAAGTGATCGGTTCGTTGGGCACCTGGGAAGCCTTCATCGGCGGCGCGCTGCTGATCTTCACCGCGATCCAGAACCCGGAAGGCATCGCCGGTGCGATTCGCACGCAGGTGAACGCCAAGAAGCGCCTGAAGGCTCAGAAGTCGATGACCGCCGCAGCCACGCCCGAGCCGGTGCCGGCACACTCGGGTGTGTGAGTTCGGGCGGTCATCGACGCCGGAGCGGGCGGATCAGAGCTGCCCGACCTCGAAGCTCTCGATCCGGTACTGATCGAAGCCACCGTCGACGCCGAACTGGCCGAGCCGCAGCCCTGCGAACGGCAGATCGAGCCCCGCCGGGATCGCCGTGCGGGCCGTCTCGGTTCCGTTCACCTTCATCACGATGTCGCTTCCGACGATCTCGGCGCGCACCGTGTAGGTCTGGTAGCCGTCGAGTGCCTCGGCGAACACATGGGTCGTCGCGTCGTAACAGCCGTTCACCACGAACGAGATGCGACCGACCTGCATGTTGTTCCACGGGTCGACTTCGGCCCAGTCCATCGTCGAACCCCCCGCACAGCCCCCACTCGTCGTGCCGGGATCGTCGAAGAACATGATCGCGGGATGGGCGTCGGTGCCGTTCGACGCGACGGTCACCACAGCTTCGATGTAGCGGTCACCGGTCAACGGCCCGACGGGAGCGCGAACCAACACGTCTTCCCACTCCGTCATCGCCGGGTCGCGGAAGATCGCCCCGTTCGCCACCACACCGGGCCGAGGTGTGATGTGCGGACCCATGCCCGGCAGCAGCATCCCGTTGTCGAGCGCGGTGCCCGGTGCGTCGAACGACGTGGTGAACAACACCCCACCACCTGAAGGCGGCAAGGCCGGCGGCAACACCTCGACCGGCGGAGGTGCAGTGACCGTGGCTACTGGTTGGGTCGTGGTCACGGCCGAAGTGGGAGTCGGCGCGATGGTGGTGGCCACCGTTGCCTGCGCCGGCGGCGCAGACGACGTGGTGGACGGCGCGATGGTGTCCGCTGGGGCAGCGGTGACGACGTCCTGGTCGGGATCACCGCCGGCGACGATCGCGGTGATAACACCAGCCGTCGCCAGGACGGCGACCGCCGCGGCGATCATTGCGCGCGTTCGAGGTGGGATGCTCCGCTCAGGCATTGCCCAAACGTATCGGTGAACCTGGGTGTCGGCCAGGCAGGCGCTCGACGCGCGCTCGACCCTGCACGCTCACGTCCGGCCGCTCACCCCCTCACTTCCCGCTCTTCACATCAGGCTCAGCCCGCGCCGTGACCGTCCACGCGCCGATGGCGCCCCCTGCCGACGACAGCGCCAGGTCGAACAGCGTGTCGCCGTACGTGAGCCACAGATTGCCGACACCGGCCTTCATCACCGCGTACTCCCCGATCTCCCAGCCGATGATGGCCAACGCGCCGGCCCCCGTGCCGGCAAACCAGATCAGCCAGCGCGGCGATGTCGTCGTGCGCGTGGCCACGAAGCCGATCGTGGTCGTGATGCCACCCATGAGGAAGAACCAGTTCACGAAGTGCAACACGTCATCGGTGCCATCGACGGAGTCGTAGAGCCCCACGGCGTTGCCGAGGGTGTCGAGCAGGAAGGGAATGGTGAGACCCGCGTCGAGCGCCCACGGATATGTGCGTTGCGGCTCGGTCCGCCGGCTGATCGCATGATGGATCGGCACGATCAGTGCCGGCGCGAGGAACAGCGGCAATCGGAACGCCATGCCCTTGCCCTCGAACCCGCCGACGGTGGGGAACAGTGCGCCGCACAGCAGCAGCCCGGCAAGGGCGACCTTCAGGCCGAGCACCCATCGAGGCATACCGCGAAGACGGGTCTCTGGCGACGACCGGAAACGTCGATAGTCGGGCACGATGCAACGGTAGGTGCCACCGTAGGGTGGTGTCCGTGATGTCCTCGAAGCACCCGTGCGTTTCGATCCCCCGGGCATGACGCTCAGCGCGCCGGACACGGCGGGCACGAAACCAGGTGCCGACGATGCCGCCGATGCCGCCGATGGACCTGGTCGGCCCGATGCGGGACCCCGCGAGTTCATCGCCCTCGTCACTGCATCGATGGCGATGGGTGCGATGGCCATCGACATCATGCTTCCCGCATTTCCCGACATGCGTGCCGAGTTCGGGATGGCTGCCGACTCACCTCGCATCGGATGGATCGTCACCGCCTTCTTCCTCGGCCTCGCCGCCGGACCATGGCTCTACGGCCCGGCGTCGGATCGCTTTGGTCGTCGGCCGTTGCTGATCGGCGGACTCTGCCTCTACCTCGCAGCGGGTGTGGCGTGCGTCTTCGCTCCATCGTTCGCCTGGGTCGTCGCTGCTCGATTCGTGTGGGGCCTCGGCGCGGCAGCGCCGCGATCGCTGAGTCTGGCGATGATCCGCGATCGCTACGAAGGCGAGGCGATGGCCCGACTGATGTCGATGATCATGGCGGTCTTCTTGCTGGTTCCGATACTCGCCCCTGGGCTCGGTGCCGGTCTCAACGCGCTCGCACCGTGGCGCATCGTGTTCTGGGTGCCCACGTTGGCAGCCGCCGGGTTGATCGTGTGGGCCTGGAAGCGGCTGCCGGAGACCCTCACCTCTGATCGGCGGCGACCGTTCACCTTCGCAGCGCTCGGTCAGGCCGTGAAGGTCATCGCAACGAATCGTCAGACGGTGTGCTTCACCGTTGCGATCACGTTCCTGTTCGGGGTGATGACCACCTACCTGGCCGGATCGGAGCTCATCGTCGAAGACGTCTTCGACCGAGGGGCCTGGTTCCCGTTGTTCTTCGGCTGCATCGCCGTGCTGCTCGCGCTCAGTTCGCTCAACAACGCCCGCCTCGTCCGGCGTCTCGGTGTCACGACGTTGGTTCGACGGATGTCGGTGATCGGTGTCGGGTTGGCTGCGGTGCTGGTCGTGGTCTCGACGACCTCCGGAGGTCACCCGAACTTCTGGCTGTTCAGCATCGCGCTCGCCGTCGTGGTGCCCGTCGCGCAGGGACTCGTCCCGAATTGCAACACCGCGGCGATGATGCCGGTGCCGCACGTGGCCGGTACCGCGTCTGCCGTGATCGGCTCGATCACCATCGCCGGCGGCGCCGTGCTCGGCGGCGTCACAACGGGCGCCTTCGACGGGACGACGCGTCCGGTCGCAATCGGCATCTTCATCTTCATCACCATTGCTGCAGGCATGATCCTGCTCGGCACCGGCGGTCGCCGACAGACGTCGAGCAGGACTGAGCAACCGGGCAACTGAACAACCCAGCCGATCGGGTCAGCGCGTCTCAGGTCGTCGGGTGTCATGGCCACGGTGGGCAGCTCACTCCTCGGCGCGACGAACCGATCG
>JAYUSX010000257.1:0-10171 GCA_043755475.1 Actinomycetota bacterium | reverse complement strand
CGGTTCACACCCATGTGACAGTGGATCATCACCTTGCCATCGGGCTCCGCGAGCGCAGCTGTCGCCGCAGCGACGCCCTCCGCGAACCAGCTGTCGGGCTGACGGCCACCGTGGTCGTCGACGCCGACCCAGGTGTAGCCCATGTCGGGTGCATGCTTGACGACGAACTTCTCGTCGCTGTGCTCGAGCCGAGTGTCGATGATGTGCGTGACCCCGGCCGCGATCCACTGATCGAGCCCTCGACCCTTGGTGGGGCCCTCGGGCAGATCGCCGCTGAGGACGATCTGTGGCGTCACCCAGCACAGCTTGCGCCAGTACTGCATCGGCTCGAACCTGGGAGTCTTGGTCGCCTGCTTGTTCGCCACGGGATCCTTCAATCGCTCGTCTGCACCACGGTCACCCCGCGCGAGCGGGCCTGACAGCATCGCTGTTCCGCGTCCGTGTGCCAACGTCGCCCGGCGACGAATCTCGCAGACGGTGACCGACGACCGCGCACTTCCGCCGGTCCGTGTCACCCCGAAGGGTCACGAAGCGTTCGCCTCGCGGCTGGCTCGCCGTCGCCCGTGGTTTCGCAGCTGCAGCGGATCGACTCCGAGATTCCGCTCCAGACGAAAGCTTGACGAACCGATGAACATGATCGTGACGTTCACGACCCCTCTGTCCCAGCTCATCGATGAAGTCGCCGGCCAATCTGGCCTTGCCACCGATCTCCTGCCGGGTGGATGGCAGCAGCTGCATGTCCCCGGCGTGGATCGACCGGTCGTGCTCGGCCCAGGTGGCATCTTCGTCCTCGACGTGCGACATCCCAGCACCAAGCCCCTCGGTCTTCAAGCGGGCCGGGCCTGGACGCACGACCATCGCAACCAGATGAGCTCGGCACGCACGACGGCCGAGCTCGCCTCACAGCTGCTCAGTTGGGCGTGCAGTGTCGACGTGATCGTCACCCCGGTGGTGGTGCTCGTCGGCGCCGAGGCCGAGATCGCGCCGCGGGTCGACGGTGTCGACGTCGTCCATCAACACATGCTCGATCGATGGCTCAGCAACTTGCCGTCAGAGCTCGATGGCGAGGCCATGGCGCTGATCATCGAACACGTCGTCCCGACACCGACTCTCCAGACGGTCTGACCTCGCGATCGGTGGATGCGCGGCCCACCCCGGGCCGTCGTTTCAGTCGCCGGTGATGCCTCCCGAGCAGCCGACCGGGAACCGCTACTGTCGGAGTCGATGCAGACCGAGAGCAGCACCATCAACTACGCAGCCGCCGCCATCAGCACCGTCGGAGCGGTCGCGGGCCTTGCCTCAGCGGTCCTGCCTCGCGGGCCACGCGACACCGCATCCCGCATCGCCCTGATCTCGGGACTGCTCGGGCTCGTGGGCACGATCGCCTGGCTGCTCGCAGCACGCAGCGACCACCACGCGTCGCGAGCCCGGACCGCCGCCTGACCTACGGCGTTGCTGGCGCGCCGGGCGCGACGACCGATCGAGCCGCGATCATCTCGATCTCGACCGATGCTCCGAGTGGCAGGGCCGCGACCCCGATGGTGGTGCGCGCCGGATACGGCTCGACGAACACCTCGGCGTACACCGAGTTCATCGCCGCGAAGTCGGACATCTCGGTCAGGTACACGTTGCACTTCACGACGTCGGCGAACGTCAGCCCCGCGGCGGTCAGCACCGAACCGAGGTTCGCGAAGCACTGACGGGTCTGATCGCCGATACCGCCGCTCGCCAGCATGGTCGTGCCGGGGAGCACCGGCGTCTGCCCACTCAGGTACACGAACCCGTGTTGTTCGGCGGCATGCGAGTACGGCCCGACGGCCGATGCTCCCGGGGCGGTGATCGCGTGGCGTGGCATGGGTGTCCCTTTCGCAGACTGCGCTCAGGCGATCGCCGAACGGCGCGAGCCGGCCACCGATGCCAGCACCACCGCGGCGACCACGACGATCAGCGCATCGAGGTGTTCGTGGAGGAACAGTGTGGCCCACACCAACGACAGCATCGGTTGCAGCAACTGGATCTGGCTCACGCGGGCGATCCCGCCCTGTGCCAGGCCTGCGTACCAGGCGAAGAACCCGAGGAACATCGACACCGCGCCGAGGTAGCCGAGACTGATCCACGCCGTCACGGGTTCGTCGAGGCCCACCGGACCGAGCCCCAACAGCGTCAGCGGCATGGTCAACGGAAGACCGAACACGACCGCCCAGCTGATCGTCTGCCATCCCCCGATCTCCCGGCTGACGACGGCACCTTCGGTGTACCCGACTGCGGCCGAGGCGATGGCGCCCAACAGGTACAGATCACCGAGCGCCACATCCACCGTGCCCCGCGCGACCGTGAGCACCAGGATCGCTCCCGCGCCGAGTGCGGCGAACGCCCAGTACCGCCGCGACGGACGCGCACCCGTTCGCACCACTGACCAGCCCGCGGTCGCCGCAGGCAACAGGCCGATGACCACCGATCCATGACCCGCGGGAGCGTGCTGGAGCGCCAAGCCGGTGAACGCCGGAAACCCCACGACCACGCCCCCGACCACCATCGCCAACCTGGCGTTGAGGTGCCGACCGGGTCGTGGGGTGCGAGCGATGCGCAGGACGACTGCGGCGAGACCCGCTGCGATCACCGCCCGGCCGAACGACGGGAACACGACACCGAACTCACGAACGGCCACTCGTGTGAACGGGAGCGATGCGCTGAAGCAGGCCACCCCGACGAAGCCGAGCACGAGGCCGCGCGTTTCTCGTTCGAGATGAGTAGCGTTATCCGTGATGGTCACACATCAGGATAACACCGTTGAGTCGTTTCTCCGAGACGCGTGCGCACAGGCTCGCCCCGGGGCACGACTGCCGAGCGTGCGTGAGTTGCAACAGCGCTTCTCGGTGAGCCCCGTCACGGTGCAACGCGTGGTCCGGCAACTCGTGATGGAGGGACGAGCGGTCACCCGGCCCGGCGACGGCACCTTCGTCGCGCGGCCGACGCTCACAGCGACCCACACCACCGACCACTCCTGGCAGACGATCGTGCTGGGCCGCTCGCCCGGCGTGCGCGTGGGGCTGGAACACCTCTCCCACCCGCGTACGGCCGACACCATCGCGCTCGACAACGCATTCCCCGACCCCACCCTGCAGGCGCACGGGTTGCTGGCGAAGGCAGCCGCACGATGTGCGCGCCGCACCGACGCGTGGGACCGATGCCCGCCACAAGGCATCCCCTTGCTGCGCGAGGTGTTCGCTGCCGAGCTCGGGTCGCCCTTCACCTCGGCTGACGTACTCATCACCCCCGGCGCTCAGGCAGCTCTCGACAGCGTGTTCCGCGTGCTGGCCCGACCCGGCGACGCCGTCATCGTCGAGGACCCGTGCTACCCAGGGGTTCTCGTCGCGGCAACCCTCAGCGGTCTCGTGCCGACGCCGGTGCCCGCCGACCACGACGGCGTCATCCCCGATGCTCTCGCCGAGGTGCTCGCTCGCAGCGGCGCTTGACTGGTGGTCCTCCAACCGCGCCACTCCAATCCGACCGGCTCGGTGCTGTCGCGCGAGCGGCGTGCCGAGGTGCTCGCCATCGCCGACGAGTTCGGCTGCTTCGTCGTCGAGGACGACTGGGTGCGAGATCTCGACCTCGACGGTCCGACGGGTCCACCGCTCATCTCCGATGATCGACACGGTCACGTCATCTCCATCCGATCCCTCAGCAAGGCGAGCGCTCCCGGTCTGCGAATCGCCGCCGTCGTCGCTCGTGGACCGGCACTCCCCCGGCTCGTCAGCGCCCGGCTGGCCGCCGACTTCTTCGTCGCCCCGCTGCTGCAGGCCACCGCAGCCGAGTTGCTTCTCGCCCCCGGCTGGCAACGCCACCTGATCGCCTTGCGCGCCGCCCTCGCAGAACGCCGCGACATCCTGGTGCGTTCGCTCGCCACCCACGCACCCTCGCTCACCTGCACTCCACCGCGCGGGGGTGTGGCACTGTGGGTCGAGCTGCCAGCCGGTCTCGACACATCCACACTCGCACGGGAGTGCTCCGCCCGAGGCGTCCGCGTCTCGGAGGGGTCGATGTACGAGCTCACCGAACCGGGATCGGGCCACCTCCGGCTCGCGTTCGGCAAGGACGAGCCCTCCACGCTCGCCGTCGCCGCCGAACGAGTCGGCGCGGCTGTTCGCGCCGTCACCTGAACCCTGCGTTCGCACCCGCAGGTGGGGCATCTGCGGGACGCGGCAAGGTTTCGCTCCAGACGAAGCCTTGACGAACCGATGACACCACCATGACGAACCCGCTGCGGCCTTCCGACCCTGTGGCCGACCGCCTCCTCGCTGACTCGCGCGCCGACGGCCTGCCCTTTGGGTGGTACGAGGTGGACGTCGTCGGTGTCGACCGTCGGATCTTGGTGGGCCCAGGCGGTCTCTACGTGGTGGTCACCCGTGCCGCTTCGGTCATCCGTGCCGACACGGGCCGCCAGGGTCCGTGGGACGGCCTCGAGCGCCGCCGCGGCCCGTCTGCCGCTCAGGCGACCGCCGATCTCGTCTCACAGCTGCTCAGCACGTTGTGCAACCGAGATCTCACGTGCATGGCCGTGGTGTTGCTCGAAGACCACGACGATCGCTTCTTCCCTCGCGTCGACGAGGTCCCGGTGCTGCACCGCCGCCGCTTCTCTGCATGGCTCATGGAGCGCCCGGTGATCTACGGAACGGCCGCCGTCGAGCTCATCCGGGAACGTGCGACCAGTCCACGCCCGCTGCATTCCGTGTGACGACACCGGCGTCTCGAGTGCGCGGGGCATGAACGGCGCCCGATCAACACCCTCGCCCGAGCGGTCGGATGCCGGTCACCAGCTCGCGATCGGATCGCGGTCACCCGCGTCGAGGACCGCGACCGCGACCACGGCCCAGACGTGGGCGGAGCCTCGCTGACGCAACATCGCGGCACACTGTTTCAACGTGTCGCCCGAACGAACCGAATCGTCGATCAAGAGCACGTGTGCGGGTGCCGTGCGAACCTTGGCCTTGATTCGGCCACGGACCGAACCGTCGAGCCTGCCGAACACACCTCCGCGCACACCCAGCAGCGGTTCCAGCGGACGCTCGATCGCTGCTGCCACGCAGACGGCCAGCTGCTCGCTCAGCTTCGACGCCGATGGCACCGCCGCGACCACGAGGTCATCGGGCAGCTGTTGTCGGCTCGCAACATCTCCCATTCGTTCCGCCAACGCGGCAGATGCGGGGCCGAGCCCGCCCACCGTGGCGCGGCCGAGCAGGAGACCGACTCTGGTGAGGCCCAGCTCTGGGTGTGAGAACCGGTCGAGCGCCCAGCATGCGTCGAGCCCGTCGACTCCGCTGATGTTCATCGCCGCCGTGGGCGAGATGAGGTGTTGTGTCATGGCCGCCCGGCTCCATTCGTGTCGTCGACGACCCGCACCGAGGTGGTCGAACCGTCAACATCAGCTCAACACGGTCGACACTCTGCGGCAATGGGCCGGTCGGCTCATCGCACCCCGGCGATAGGTTCCCGCTCATGATCGACGAAGTCGTGGCCGACCGCGCCGCGGCGCTGAGCGAGCTCGAGGGCAACGAACTCGCCCGACGCATCGCCCTGCAGCCGCACCTGGCTGCATGGTGCGTCGGTACAGGCCCGCTCCGGGTGTGGCTCGGCGCCAGCACGCGAGCACCTGGTCGCAAGCAGTTGGCCGGTGCGCTCGCCAACCCACATGTGCTCCGGCTCACGATCGAACTGCTCGACGCAGCCTCTGCGCAACTCCTGGTGGTGTTGGCAAGCCGTGGAGGCGCCATCGCAGCGCACGATCTCGCCCAGGAGCTCGGCCCCGTGGCGCTCCCGGATCAACATCGGATGGTCGCCGCCCTCGTCGACCGATTCCTGCTCGAGGAACGCACACCCGAGGCGGCACTCCGGCTTCGGGCGGGGGTGGCCGACATGATCGCCCGACCCGGCCGACCGATCGACCGGATGGTGCTCGATCAGACGATCACCAAGCAACATCTCGGTCTCTACCTCGAGAACCTCGGGCTCGAGCAGATCCCGATCGGCAAGATGCAGCGCATCGACGCGCTCCGCGACATCATCGGGACGGCCACGCGCCTCGAGCGGCTCGTCGACAGCTTCCAACCACACGAGCGAGAGATGTTCGACCGGCTCGTGGCCGCAGGAGGTCGCGGTATCGCCGGCGACCGGCTCACCAACAACTGGTGGCAACTCCGCCTGTACAGCCCGGTCGATCAACGGCCGGTCAGCGCGCGCCCTCAGCTCACCCCCCAATCGGCCGCACTCCAACACCTCATCGACATCGGTCTGGTGTGGGTCGAACGCGAGATGCGCCACGTCGGCCTCTGGCTCGAAACCCTCACGGCCGTCAACGGCCGAACCTTTGCCCAGTGGCCGGCCGCGCCCGTCACCACGCTCAAGCCGCTCGACCACCATGCGCCGGTGCATCCCGACGCCCTCAGCACGTTGCAGACCCTGATCCGCCAGGTCGCAGCAGAACCGATCCCCGGCCTCAAGACCGGAGGGATCGGCGTGAAGGCACTCCGCGACATCGCCAAACGGATGGGGTGGCCGGTCGACCATGTCGGACCGCTGGTCCAACTCGCCCTCGGCCTCGGGCTCATCACCCAGATGAGCGAGTTCGTCGGCCGTGGACGCAACGCGACGTGGATCCACCGCTACGAGGTGAGTGCCGAACGCACCAGCGAGTGGCGACGCCTCGGCATCGCCGACCAATGGGTCCAGCTCGTCGATGCATGGCTCGACGCCCTCGACGCGCCCGGTGAGAGCCGATCGCTCGAGTCGGTTCTCCGCCGTCAGGTCATCGCTGATCTGCTCGCGCTCACCGACGGTCATGGCGTACCGCACGACGGTCTGGTCTCGTGGGTCCGCGCCAACCACCTCATGGCCGAGCGAGTCGACCTCGACCATCTCCATGCACATCTGGTCACGCTCGGCCTCTGCCCTGCGAACGGACCTGTGGGCCTGGGGGCGCTCGCTCGCACCGTGCTCACCGAGCCCGCCTCGCTGCACGAACTGCTCCCGGCGCAAGACCTCACCTTCGTGGTGCAAGCCGACTTCTCCGTCATCGCGCCGCCCGCCCTCGACCCCGCCGTGCGCGCCCGCCTCGACCGAATGTGCACCGCCGAATCGAAGGGAAGCGTCGCAGTCCTGCGTCTCGACCGCACCCGCATCGCCACCGAGATGGCCGCCGGAGAGACCGCTCGGTCCGTCCTCGACTTCCTGACCGACAACTCGTCGGTGCCGATCGCTCCCGTGGTGGCACAGATGCTCGCCGACGTCGAGCGCCAGCGCGGCGGTCTCAGCGCACGCACCGCGGCCACGGTCGTCACCGCGGACGATGTGCTCGGCCTGGCCGCCGCGGTGAAGGTGCGCTCTGCGCGACTCACGCTCATCGCTCCCACGGTCGCTGTCAGCGACCTCGCGCTCGACAAGGTGATGTCCGCCCTGCGCAAGGCGGGGCTCGCTCCCAGCAGCTCCGAGGAACCCGCTCCTCGAGGCGACCAGATCAGCCGGGTGCAACCACGACCGAAGGCCCGTAGCGTGCCCGAAGTGCTCCATCCGCAGGTCGCCCAGCTCGAAGCCCTCATGGAGGACTGGTGACCGATCCGACCAACCCGCTCATCGTGCAGAGCGATCTCACGGTGATGCTCGAGTTGGCCAGCCCTCGCGCCGCCGATGCTCGTGCCGCGCTGCAACGCTTCAGCGAGCTCGAAAAGGCACCTGAGCACATCCACACGTACCGCATCACCCCGTTGTCGCTGTGGAACGCTGCGGTCGCCGGGATGCATGCGGGCGAGGTCGCGTCCACCCTGAACGACCTGGCGAAGTACCCGGTGCCGAGCGGGGTCCTCGCCGAGGTGCACGACCAGATGGGCCGCTACGGCCGCTTGCGCCTGGTGCGCGACTTCGACACCGGCGGTCTCGCTCTCGTCAGCCACGAGGTGCCACTGCTGGTCGAAGTGGCACGCGACAAGCACGTCAGCCAGATGCTCGGCGAGCGACTCGACGGCAACCGCTTCGCAGTCCGTCTCGGCGATCGTGGTGCGCTCAAGCAGGCCTTGCTGCAACTCGGATGGCCTGTGGCCGACGAGGCCGGCTACACCGAGGGCAGCGTGCTCGCCGACGCGCAACTCACGTGCGAGCTCCGCGGGTACCAGGCCGATGCGGTGAGCGCGTGGTGGCAAGAAGGCGTCGACGCCGCGGGCAACGGCGTGCTCGTGTTGCCGTGCGGTGCAGGAAAGACCGTCATCGGTCTCGCCGCCATGGCCGCGGCCGGAACCCACACACTCATCATCGCCACCAACATCACGTCGGCTCGGCAGTGGATCCGCGAAATCCTCGACAAGACGTCGCTCACCGCCGATCAGGTCGGCGAGTACTCGGGCGACCGGAAGGACATCCGTCCCGTCACGGTCGCTACGTATCAGGTGCTCACCTGGTCCCCGGTCCGCAAGAAGAAGCGCGGCGATGCAGGCGACGATCTCGCCGGCGAGTTCGCCGCGGTCGCCGACCCGGCGATGACGTCACCCGACCCGGCCATCCCCGACCCGGCCATCCCCGACGATGCCGGCAGCGACGTGCTGCACTCGCTGTATCCCCATCTCGGCCTGTTCGATCGCACCGAGTGGGGCCTCATCATCTACGACGAGGTCCACCTTCTCCCGGCGCCGGTGTTCCGTGCCACGGCGCGCATCCAGGCCGTGCGGCGCCTCGGCCTCACCGCAACCCTGGTGCGCGAAGACGGCAAAGAGGCCGACGTGTTCGGCCTCATCGGTCCGAAGCGGTTCGACGTGCCATGGAAGGAGCTCGAGCTGCACGGGTGGATCGCACCGGCCATCTGCACCGAGATCCGCGTCGGCCTCCACGACGATGCGCGGATGGAGTACGCCCTCGCCGACCCTCAACAGCGATACCGGCTGGCGGCATGCACGCCGCGCAAGGCCCAGGTCGTGCGCGAGCTCGTCGCTCGGCACGAGGGCGACCGGGTGCTGGTGATCGGCCAGTTCGTCGACCAGTTGAAGACGATCGCCGCCGAACTCGACGCACCGCTGATCACGGGGCAGACACCCCAGAAGCTCCGTGAGGCGCGCTTCGAGAGCTTTCGCACAGGCGAGACCAAGGTGCTCGTGGTGTCGAAGGTGGCGAACTTCTCGATCGACCTGCCGGAGGCCAACGTCGCCATCCAGGTGAGCGGAACGTTCGGCAGCCGCCAGGAGGAGGCCCAGCGCCTCGGACGGATCATGCGACCCAAGCACGACGGTGGCCAGGCCAACTTCTACACCATCGTCACCCGCGACACCGTCGATCAGACCTTCGCCTCGAACCGGCAGCGGTTCCTGGCGGAGCAGGGCTACGACTACCGCATACTCGACGGCTTGGGCTTCTGACGACGGCGTTTGCCGGTCCAGCCGCCGACCGGTCTGCCGCCTCGTTCACCCGACGGTCCCCTCGTCGGGTCGACACTCACCACTGCGGATCGATCCACCTCGTGCCGAGTGCTGGGTTGGGCCGCAGGCTCGTCGTCATCGACCGGCGCAGCGTGCTCGGCGACGTCGTCCGCCATGGGCCCATCGTCCGCCATGGGCCCATCGTCCTCGACCGGCCCATCGTCTGCGACCGGCCCTTCATCCTCGACCGGATCACCGTCTGCGACGTCGTCGAGGCCGGGCCCATCGTCGTCGCTCGGTCCTTCGTGCGCAACTTGCGAGTCGGCTCCGTCGGCTGCCGACTGCACCAGATCACGGTCGATGCCGGCTGAGTGCGCCGCGCCGCGCAGCAGCTCGGACAGCAGGTCGTCGATCGAGAGCGTCTCGTCGGCGCAATGCTGGCTCACGATCGATCGCAGCGCTTCCAGTCCAGCCACCGCCTCGAACGCTGCGGCCACCGCCTGCATCAGCTCCTCGTCAGCCAACGCCTCGTCAGCCAACGCCTCGCCAACAAAGTCCCGGTCGTCGAGCTCCCGGTCGTACAGCGTCACCTCCGGGTCGGGGAGGACCAGCAGGGACGGAGACATGGTCCCCGAGGCGTCCTCTTGAGACGTGTCGTCCGATGAGGTCACCAGCAACCGGCCGTCGAAGGTCACCGGAACCAGCGCGTTCACGTCGGCTCGAACTGCCGTCGACCGACGTCCTGCGATGACAGGCACCCGAACCGGAACCACTCGGTC
>JAYUSX010000256.1:0-4057 GCA_043755475.1 Actinomycetota bacterium | reverse complement strand
TCGCGTGATGACGTGGCGCGCGGGCGAACCGTTGCTCTGCCGTATCACGCCGACGCCGATCGGACGGATCCCCTTCCTTTTCCGGCACGTACCTCAGGAGTTCTCTCAGTGATCCCCCATCTCGAGCTACCGCCTCTCGCCGTCGCCGGCGCCGATCGTGTCGGTCCGCTGTTGTTCGCGCCTGCCGCATGAGCGCCGAGACCCCGCTGCCCGTCGGGCTCGGTGACGATGCCGCGTTCCGCTTCGGGGAGCGGGTGCGTGTCTGGGCGCCGAGGGCTCGGGCGTTGATCGAGCGTCTCTATCCGTCGCACGACGTGGATGCGCTCGAACGGCGGATCGTGGCCGTGCTCGCCGACGCAGCGGGCCGTCGCAAGCAGGAGCTGCGCGAGCTCGATGCGCGACGCGAACTGCAGCCGTTGTGGTTCCAGGACGCAGCTCAGGTCGGCTACGTCGCGTACGCCGATCGCTTCGGGGAGTCGCTCGCCGGTGTTGCCTCACGTCTCGACCACCTCGACGACCTGCACGTGACGTACCTGCATCTGATGAACGTGCTCAAGGCCCGCGACGGCGCCAACGACGGGGGCTATGCGATCGTCGACTACGCCGACGTGGAGTCGCACCTTGGATCGAGCGACGACCTGGCGAACCTTGCCGACGCCCTCCGCCACCGCGGCATCAGCTTGTGCCTCGACGTGGTGCTCAATCACACCGCCGCCGAGCATCCTTGGGCCCTGGCTGCAAAGGCCGGCTCGGCAAGACATCGCGACTACTACATGGTGTTCGCAGATCGCACCGAACCCGATCGCTGGGAGCGCTCGCTACCCGAGGTGTTCCCCGAGATGGCGCCTGGCAACTTCACGTGGGACGACGACCTGCATGGCTGGGTCTGGACGACGTTCAACACGTATCAGTGGGATCTCGACTACTCCAACCCCGACGTGTTCGTCGAGATGCTGGGGGCGATGCTCCAGCTGGCCAACATGGGCGTCGACGTGCTGAGGCTCGATGCGATCGCCTTCACGTGGAAGCGGATGGGCACCGATTGCCAGAACCAGCCGGAGGCGCATCTCATCGCTCAGGCGTTCCGGGCGTACATGTCGATCGCAGCGCCGGGAGTCGTGTTGAAGGCGGAGGCGATCGTGTCGCCTCGCGAACTGGTCCCGTACCTGGGGGCGCATCGCCAAGAACGCGACGAGTGCCACCTGGCGTACCACAACCAACTGATGGTGATGCTCTGGAGCAGCTTCGCGACGCAGGATGCCCGCCTGGCCACCGAGTCGCTGGCATTGCTGCCGCCGACACCCCGGCGGGCGGGCTGGGTGTCGTACCTGCGATGCCACGACGACATCGGCTGGGCCGTCGACGATGCGGTGGCCGCCGGCATCGGTCTGGATGGTCCGTCGCATCGCCGCTTCCTCGCCGACTTCTATCGTGGCGATGCGCCGGGGTCGTTCGCTCTCGGGGCTGCGTTCTCGTCGAACGAGGCCAGTGCCGACGAACGCACCTGCGGCACCGCTGCGTCGCTCGCCGGTATCGAGCGGGCGCAGCGCGACGGTGATCCAGTTGCGTTCGACCTGGCGATCCGCCGACTGCTCCTCGGGTACAAGGTGATCTGTTCGTTCGGCGGCATTCCCCTGATCTACATGGGCGACGAGATCGCGATGTGCAACGACTGGTCGTTCCTCGACACCGCCGAGACGGCCGACGACTCCCGGTGGGTGCACCGGCCGACGATGGACTGGGCAGCGCTCGATCTCGCCGGCCCCCAGTCGGCGCCGCGCCGTGTGTACGACGGGCTGCGCCACATGCTCGAGGTGAGACGCTCCACACCGGCGCTGTCGGCCGGCGGCGAAACGTACATGCACCGCCACGATCGCTTGTCGGTACTCGCGTTCGAGCGCCGGCATCCCGTCCACGGCCGGTTCTACGGCATCGCCAACGTCGGTCCCACGTCGGTGTCGGTCCCGATCGACGCCCTCGGCTGGGCCGGGCTCGGCCAGCCCGTCGAACTGCTCGGTGATGCGGTCACCATCGACGGTCCATGGCTCCGGCTGGGCCCGCTTGCGATGGGATGGTTCGTCGACGCCCTCGATGGCGGCGTGCAGCCGTCGCCGCCCGCCCCCGCTCCGCTGACCGCTTCGGCCGTTCCCCCTGTCACTACCCCTGCCCCTGTCACCGCCAGCATGAAGGGCGACGTTCGCCGATGACTCCCTCCGTCCGATTCCCCGCAGGGTTCACCTGGGGCGCCGCCACGGCCAGCTTCCAGATCGAAGGCGACCGAGCCGGTCGGGGGGACACGGTGTGGGATGCGTTCTGCCGTGTGCCCGACAAGGTGCGCGGAGGCGACCACGGCGATGTTGCCTGCGACCACATGCGTCTCATGGCCGACGACGTGAAGCTGATGGCCGATCTCGGGTTGCACGCGTATCGCTTCTCCTTCGCCTGGGCACGCGTCCTCCCAGAAGGCGTCGGCACGCCGTCGGCGGCGGGCCTCGGGCAGTACCACCGGCTGGTCGACCTGCTGCTCGAACACGACATCGAGCCGGTGCCCACGTTGTTCCACTGGGATCTCCCGCTGGCGCTCGAAGACCGCGGCGGGTTCCGATCGCGAGAGTGCGTGTGGTGGTTCGCCGACTATGCCGCGCTCATGGCGCGCGAGTTCGGCGACAAGGTCGAGCGATGGGCCACGCTCAACGAGCCATGGTGCTATGCCTATCTCGGCCACGCCTCGGGCGAACATGCACCGGGCATGACCGATCCGGCGGCTGCTGTCGCAGTGGCCCATCACCAGTTGCTCGCCCACGGGCACGCGGTCGAGGCGATGCGGTCGATCCGGGCGGACCTGTCGCTCGGCACCGTGCTCAACCCAGCGCCAGTCCACGTGGACGAGATGCTGGGTGACGATGCTCGACGACGGATCGACGGCACGTTGAACCGCTGGTGGCTCGATGCACTGCTACTCGGTCGGTACCCGGCCGACGTGCTCGACGACCTTGGCTCGTGGGCCGGCTGCGTGCACGACGGTGACGAAGCAGTGATCGGCCAGGAACTCGACTGGCTCGGGGTCAACTACTACAACGATCACTTCTACATGACACGGGCCGCCGGTGATGACTCCGTCACGCCGCATGTGAGCGCTCCCCATGCGGGCTCAGCGGCAGTCGGCCGGCCGCGCACCGACATCGGCTGGCCGGTCACCCCGCAGGGATTCGAGCGCCTGTTGGTGCGGATGCGCGACGACTACGGCGACGCACTGCCGCCGCTGTACATCACCGAGAACGGCGCCGCGTACCACGACGACCCGTCGACGGCGCCGCCCGTCGCGGGGATCGCCGGGGGAGTGAACGACGAGCGTCGCGTGGAGTACTACGACGCGCATCTTCGCGCCCTCGCCGCAGCGATCGCCCGGGGCGTGGACGTGCGCGGCTACTTCGCCTGGTCGCTGCTCGACAACTTCGAGTGGGGCTGGGGATACTCACAGCGATTCGGCATCGTCCACGTCGACTATCGCACCCAGGTGCGCACGCCCAAGGCCAGCGCTCACTGGCTCGCCGCGGTGTGTCGCTCGAACCAGCTGCCCTGAGCGAACCCTCGGAGGGGTCGTGGTCGCGTCAGAGAGGGTTGCAATCGGAAAGATAACGATATATCGTGATCCATCTCAACACATCAAGACCGGTCGAAGAACGATCGGGAGAAGGAGGCGCTTCATGCGTCATGCACATCGAGAAAAGGGTCCGGGTCGAGACTTCGGCGGCGGACATGGTGGCCATGGAGGACATGGCGGCCCGTTCGGGCCGGGTGGTCCTCGCGGAGGCCGCGGCCGGATGCGTCGGGGTGACACCCGATTCGCGTTGCTGTCGGCCCTCAGCGAGGGATCCGGACATGGGTACGAGTTGATCCAGCGTCTCGAGGAGCGCACCGGCGGTCGATGGAAGCCGAGCCCCGGTTCGGTCTACCCGACGCTGCAGCTGCTCGAAGAGACAGGGCTGGTTCGCAGCGACGAACGCGACGGCAAGCGGATCTACGAGATCACCGAGGCCGGCCAGGCTGCGCTCGC
>JAYUSX010000255.1:0-10187 GCA_043755475.1 Actinomycetota bacterium | reverse complement strand
CCTGACCCGGCGCCCCTGACCCAGTCGCTCCCTGACCTGTGGCCGGCGGGCCCCAGGCGTAGGCTTTCGGTCATGAGCTTCTGGCCCACCATCGAACACTGGAGCGTCGCAATCCCCAGTGAGTCAGACCACTACCGGCTGCCGATCCTGGCCGAGACGGGCTTCGTGGCGCTGTCGCCGCTGCCGTTCGAGATCTCGCCGGACGAGTGGGAGCAACTCGAGTACATGGACTGGAAGAGCGGTGGCGACACCAACTTCGCGCCGCTCGCGTCGGCCGATGGCCAACTCGATTGTCGCGGCTTCTGGGACAAGGGCAAGTGCGACAAGGATGCCCTGTGGACCCCGAACGCCGATCGTGCGCCCACCTTGCGCGACTACGTCGCCTCGGTCGGTGCGAACTTCGGACGGGTGAGGATCATCAAGCTCGCGCCACAGGACCACGAGACCGCGCTGCGCTCGATCCACCGCGACGACAACAACCGGTTCAACCCCGACGGCACGGGTTGGGTGGTTCGCAACTGGGTCGAGCTCTCCGACGACCCCGACAGCTACATGCTGTTGATGGACTCGCTCCCCGACGGCACGCCCGACCCCGCGACCGAGATGCGCGTGCCCCTGCCGCAGTGGTCGCGGTTCACGGTCGACACGCAACGGCTGTGGCACGTGGTGGTGCACAACCATCAGCACCCGCGTTATGCGTTGATCACCAGCTTCGAGAGCGGTCCGGTACTCGAGCACTGGATGGACAGCCAGTTGCCCGTCAAGGTCTGACGGCCGCGAGCCTGCGATAGATCGCCTCGAACGATCGGGCCGTGTGGTCCGCATCGTGGATCAGCGCCCATCGCTGTGCACGTTCGGCCAGCGTCGTTCTCGTCGGTTCGTCGCCCACCAGTTCGACGATCGCCGTTGCAAGAGCAGACGCCCCACCGTCGACGTCCCGATCGGCATCCCGACCGACCGCGACGGCAGCGGGCATCGCGAGCCCGGCCAGATCGGCCACGTGACCGACGTTCGTCCCCACGGTCGGCACCCCGCACATGGCTGCTTCCAGGACGGCAACGGGCCCTGCCTCGTGTCGTGACGACACCACGTGCATCCCGGCGCCACGCACGAGGGCGGGGAGGCGCTCGTGCGGCACGAGCCCGTGCAGGCGAACATGGGCGTCGAGACCGAGCCGGCCGATCACACGGGAGTGTTCACCGTCGAGGGTGTCCACTCCCAGGAGGTCGAGATGCAACCGAGGTTCGTGCCGGCGCGCGATGTCGAGCGCGCGGAGCAACATCGACTGGTCCTTCACCCGGTTCAGGCTGCCGATGTGGACCAACCGATGCGGATCGACGCTGATCGACGGTTCGAGGGTCGTCGACCATCGGCGACGGTCGGCCCCGAGGGGAACGAGTTCGTCGACCCGACCCCCGGACGAGACGACGTGATCGCGCATCCACTCCGTCGCCACGGTCACGGCGGTGGCGAGTCGGAACGACGTGAGCGCCATCGCTCGCGTGCCGCGAGCACCGCCGCCGTACCCGATGTCGGGCAGCCAGGCCAGCTCGCCTCCGGCCGCGCTCAGCACCGACGGCAACCGATGGCGTCGCGCCGCGAGGGTCGCGGCGAGGCCGGGCAGCGTCGCCCACCAGCCGTGGACGATGTCGGGCCGCGATGAACGGGGGCCGGATCCGACCAGTGCCGAGACGTCCCGAACGACCCTGACGATGTCGGACTTGTCGTGGCGCCCCACGGGGACGTTCACCACCTCGGCCCCGAACAGCGACCACGAGCCGGGCTGCGGGTCGTGGCCGACGGCGATGACACGCACCTGGTGATCGGCGCTCAGCCGTTCGATCAGGTCGACCAGGAACGGGATGACGCGCGATCCACCCGGCGGGTCGACTCCTCCAGGTACCACGAGCACGATCCGCACGGCGCACAGTCTTGCCCAACAAGGTCCATCTGGCCGCCGGTCTTCACGAGTCCCGGTCTGAGCACCGGCGGTCGCGGCATCGCTACGATCCGGCGATCGTCACCGAGCAGCGCACACATCAACGATCGTTCGTCGATCACGTGGTCGATCGGCTCCGTGGCGGATCGAGCCCGACGCCGGCGCTCGCAGTGAACGAGCTGCAGTTCGCCGGCCTCGCCACGGGTCTCACGGCGCTGGCGGCACACCTCACCCAGGACGGGGCATCAGCGGGCGTGACCGACCCCGTGGTCGTCGCCTGGCTCGTCGACCAACGCCGAGAGGTGGCCGCACGGGTCGCCCGGTTCGGCGAGCTGGTGCCGCAGGTGCGCAGCGCGCTCGCTGCCGCTGGTGTGCCCGCGGTGCCGGTGAAGGGCGCTGAGCTCGCGGCGTCGGCGACGCCGGTGTGGAGCCTTCCGTCGGCGCGTCCGATGGCCGATGTCGACCTCGTCGTTCCACGCCGCTATCGCGCCCAGGCCGCGGCGACGATGGTGACCACCGGCTTCCGACCTGCCGGCAGCACGTCGTTCGAGGACGTGTTCCTGGCATGGGGTGACGGCAGCGTCGGTCGCACCGATGGCGAGTCCGCCCTGCACAACGGTCGGGTGGAGTTGCACCCCGATTGGACCGAGTTCCTGCACGGTTACGTCGCTCGTGGCTTCGACGTCGAAACGCACGCGGCTGCCGATCCGGAGCTGGAGGGTGGATTCCGCCTCGACCATGCGGCGCTCACGGCCCACGTCGTCGGGCATCTCAGCTCGACGGTGGTTCGCGCCGAGGTCCGTGTCGTCAACGCGGTCGATGTGTGGTGGTGTCATCAGGCGGGCGTCGACTGGGATCGGGTGGCGATGTACCTGAGCGATGTCGATCCCCGACTCTCTGCACCGGGCCTGTGGCTCGCCCACGCGGTGGTGCCCGGTGTGGTGCCCGCGCGCCTGCTCGCCCGCGAGTTCGACCGACTGCCCAAGGCGGCCCGACAGCAGCTCGATGGGATCGCGCCCGAGGAGGTGTTCCGCGACCCGGCGACGCGCACGACGGCACGCTGGCGTCTGGCCTTCGCCTCTGGTCGCGAGCGGGGCGCGATCCTCGATCAGATGGCGTTTCCATCCGGCGCACGGTCGGTGCGGTCACTCGCGACTCGCGCGATCCGGCTCCGCGTGCGTGCGCGCGCATGACCGACGAGTCTCCGATCCGGGTGGTCATGGTGGTTCCCCCAGCAGCTACAGCCGATCACGATCGCGTGCTCGACCGATCGCCGACGCTCACCCGCACCCTTCATGAATTGAACGCCGATGGACGAGCGACCGTGTCGGCGTGCTGCGCGACGGCGAACGTGCCTGCCACGTTGCATCGAGACGGTGTTCGGTACGACTTCCTCCGTCCGGAGCACCTCGCAGCGGCCGTCGCGGCGCAGCACCCGCAGGTCGTGCACGTGCACGGAACCGGGTTCGTGAACACGCTGCGCAGGATCGACTCGGCCGTGCCTCCGTCGACGGCGATCGTGGTGCAGCACCATGGCGAGCCACCTGGTCCCTGGCGGAATCGCATCGGCCACCGGTCGTTGTGCGGTCGTGTGAACGGATGGCTGTTCACTGGAGCCGCACACGGTCAAGCCGACCCGTTCCGCAGGGCGGGCATCATCCGCCGCCGCGACCGCGTGTTCGACGTGCTCGAGGCGGCGAGCCTGCTCGCCCCCGCCGGCAACGGCAACAACGCCGTGATGCTCGCCGGCGCCCCCGCCGTGCTCTGGGTGGGTCGGTTGATCGAATCGAAGGATCCGGTGACCGCGATTCGTGCCTTCGGGCTCGCAGCCGACCGTCTGCCCGATGCCCATCTGCACCTGCTCGCGACCGACCGCGCCCTCGAGGTCGAGGTGCGGACGTCGATCGCGCAGTTGGGTGAAGCCGCCCGACGGGTGCATCTGCACGACCCGGTCGGGCCCGAGGCGATGCCAGGTTGGTACGCCAGCGCCGACGTGTTGTTGTCGACCAGCCGTCGTGAGGGTTCGAACTACTCCCTGATCGAGGCGATGACCGAGGGGGTTCCCGCGGTCGTCACCGGGCTGCCGTCGCATCGTGCGATCGTCGGTGCGCTGGTGCCCACCTTCGCCGTCGGCGACGCCGGAGGTGCCGCTGAGCTGCTGGTTCGCTCTGTGGCCATCGATCGCTCGGCCGTGGTGGCGTGGGCCGAACACCATCTCTCGTGGGGGGCGGTGACCGAACAGTTGCTCGCGGCGTACGGGGAGGTACTACGACCTCTTGGGTGCTGACAACCGCGTTCGGTTGAGCAAGACTTTCGAATCGCTCGTCAACCCGTTCTCCTTGCGCACTCGTACTTCCTGAGGCTCGATCCGAAGCAACACGCGAAGATGCGCCCGTACCCGCCGTTGAACACGCTGCACGCTGCGGCGGTGTTGCGCAACGACGGGCTCGACGTCGCCGTCTTCGACTCGATGCTGGCCGAGGACGAGTCGGAGTTCGCTGCCAGCTTGGCCGAGCATCGGCCGACGGTGGTGGTCCTGTACGAGGACAACTTCAACTTCCTGTCGAAGATGTGCCTCACGCGCATGCGCGAGGCAGCGCTCACCATGGTGGGCATGGCGCTCGGAGCCGGCTGCAAGGTCGCCGTGAGCGGAGCCGATGTCACCGACCACCCCGAGGTGTACCTCGCCGCCGGCGCCCATGCGTGCATGGTGGGCGAAGGCGAGCACACGATGCGTGAGGTGGTGGCGAGGTGGCTCGGCCCCGAACCCGACTCGAGCCTCGACGATGTGGAGGGCTTGGCCATCCGGGTCGGCGACCAGGTCGCCCGCACGCCGAAGCGCTCGATCGAGCGCCACCCCGATGTGTTCGGTGCGCCGGCCCGCGACCTGGTCGACATCGAGGCCTACCGCCAGGCGTGGACCGAGGCCCACGGCAGGTTCTCGCTCAACGTGGTGTCGACCCGCGGTTGCCCGTACCACTGCAACTGGTGCGCCAAGCCCATCTGGGGGCAGCGCTACTCGATGCGGTCGGCGGCCGAGGTGGCCGACGAGTTCGTCATGTTGCACCGCGACCACCGACCCGACCACGTGTGGTTCGCCGACGACATCTTCGGCCTCCGCAGCGACTGGCTGGCAGAGTTCGCTCGCCTCGTCGACGAGGCGAGCGAACTCTGCCAGCCAGTCGCTGCGGAGGCCGAAGATGTCGTCGGCGAACCACACGTGGTCGGGTCGGTGGTCGCGGTGCAACATGACGAACTCGTCGGCCACCTCGGCCGCCGACCGCATCGAGTAGCGCTGCCCCCAGATGGGCTTGGCGCACCAGTTGCAGTGGTACGGGCAACCGCGGGTCGACACCACGTTGAGCGAGAACCTGCCGTGGGCCTCGGTCCACGCCTGGCGGTAGGCCTCGATGTCGACCAGGTCGCGGGCCGGCGCACCGAACACATCGGGGTGGCGCTCGATCGAGCGCTTCGGCGTGCGGGCGACCTGGTCGCCGACCCGGATGGCCAAGCCCTCCACATCGTCGAGGCTCGAGTCGGGTTCGGGGCCGAGCCACCTCGCCACCACCTCACGCATCGTGTGCTCGCCTTCGCCCACCATGCACGCATGGGCGCCGGCGGCGAGGTACACCTCGGGGTGGTCGGTGACATCGGCTCCGCTCACGGCGACCTTGCAGCCGGCTCCGAGCGCCATGCCCACCATGGTGAGCGCTGCCTCGCGCATGCGCGTGAGGCACATCTTCGACAGGAAGTTGAAGTTGTCCTCGTACAGGACCACCACCGTCGGCCGATGCTCGGCCAAGCTGGCAGCGAACTCCGACTCGTCCTCGGCCAGCATCGAGTCGAAGACGGCGACGTCGAGCCCGTCGTTGCGCAACACCGCCGCAGCGTGCAGCGTGTTCAACGGCGGGTACGGGCGCATCTTCGCGTGTTGCTTCGGATCGAGCCTCAGGAAGTACGAGTGCGCAAGGAGAACGGGTTGACGAGCGATTCGAAAGTCTTGCTCAACCGAACGCGGTTGTCAGCACCCAAGAGGTCGTAGTACCTCCCCGTACGCCGCGAGCAACTGTTCGGTCACCGCCCCCCACGAGAGATGGTGTTCGGCCCACGCCACCACGGCCGAGCGATCGATGGCCACAGAGCGAACCAGCAGCTCAGCGGCACCTCCGGCGTCGCCGACGGCGAAGGTGGGCACCAGCGCACCGACGATCGCACGATGCGACGGCAGCCCGGTGACGACCGCGGGAACCCCCTCGGTCATCGCCTCGATCAGGGAGTAGTTCGAACCCTCACGACGGCTGGTCGACAACAACACGTCGGCGCTGGCGTACCAACCTGGCATCGCCTCGGGCCCGACCGGGTCGTGCAGATGCACCCGTCGGGCGGCTTCACCCAACTGCGCGATCGACGTCCGCACCTCGACCTCGAGGGCGCGGTCGGTCGCGAGCAGGTGCAGATGGGCATCGGGCAGACGGTCGGCTGCGAGCCCGAAGGCACGAATCGCGGTCACCGGATCCTTCGATTCGATCAACCGACCCACCCAGAGCACGGCGGGGGCGCCGGCGAGCATCACGGCGTTGTTGCCGTTGCCGGCGGGGGCGAGCAGGCTCGCCGCCTCGAGCACGTCGAACACGCGGTCGCGGCGGCGGATGATGCCCGCCCTGCGGAACGGGTCGGCTTGACCGTGTGCGGCTCCAGTGAACAGCCATCCGTTCACACGACCGCACAACGACCGGTGGCCGATGCGATTCCGCCAGGGACCAGGTGGCTCGCCATGGTGCTGCACCACGATCGCCGTCGACGGAGGCACGGCCGAGTCGATCCTGCGCAGCGTGTTCACGAACCCGGTTCCGTGCACGTGCACGACCTGCGGGTGCTGCGCCGCGACGGCCGCTGCGAGGTGCTCCGGACGGAGGAAGTCGTACCGAACACCGTCTCGATGCAACGTGGCAGGCACGTTCGCCGTCGCGCAGCACGCCGACACGGTCGCTCGTCCATCGGCGTTCAATTCATGAAGGGTGCGGGTGAGCGTCGGCGATCGGTCGAGCACGCGATCGTGATCGGCTGTAGCTGCTGGGGGAACCACCATGACCACCCGGATCGGAGACTCGTCGGTCATGCGCGCGCACGCACGCGGAGCCGGATCGCGCGAGTCGCGAGTGACCGCACCGACCGTGCGCCGGATGGAAACGCCATCTGATCGAGGATCGCGCCCCGCTCGCGACCAGAGGCGAAGGCCAGACGCCAGCGTGCCGTCGTGCGCGTCGCCGGGTCGCGGAACACCTCCTCGGGCGCGATCCCATCGAGCTGCTGTCGGGCCGCCTTGGGCAGTCGGTCGAACTCGCGGGCGAGCAGGCGCGCGGGCACCACACCGGGCACCACCGCGTGGGCGAGCCACAGGCCCGGTGCAGAGAGTCGGGGATCGACATCGCTCAGGTACATCGCCACCCGATCCCAGTCGACGCCCGCCTGATGACACCACCACACATCGACCGCGTTGACGACACGGACCTCGGCGCGAACCACCGTCGAGCTGAGATGCCCGACGACGTGGGCCGTGAGCGCCGCATGGTCGAGGCGGAATCCACCCTCCAGCTCCGGATCGGCAGCCGCGTGCGTTTCGACGTCGAAGCCACGAGCGACGTAACCGTGCAGGAACTCGGTCCAATCGGGGTGCAACTCCACCCGACCGTTGTGCAGGGCGGACTCGCCATCGGTGCGACCGACGCTGCCGTCACCCCATGCCAGGAACACGTCCTCGAACGACGTGCTGCCGGCAGGTCGGAAGCCGGTGGTCACCATCGTCGCCGCGGCCTGGGCGCGATAGCGGCGTGGAACGACGAGGTCGACATCGGCCATCGGACGCGCCGACGGAAGGCTCCACACCGGCGTCGCCGACGCCGCGAGCTCAGCGCCCTTCACCGGCACCGCGGGCACACCAGCGGCAGCGAGCGCGCTGCGCACCTGCGGCACCAGCTCGCCGAACCGGGCGACCCGTGCGGCCACCTCTCGGCGTTGGTCGACGAGCCAGGCGACGACCACGGGGTCGGTCACGCCCGCTGATGCCCCGTCCTGGGTGAGGTGTGCCGCCAGCGCCGTGAGACCCGTGGCGAGGCCGGCGAACTGCAGCTCGTTCACTGCGAGCGCCGGCGTCGGGCTCGATCCGCCACGGAGCCGATCGACCACGTGATCGACGAACGATCGTTGATGTGTGCGCTGCTCGGTGACGATCGCCGGATCGTAGCGATGCCGCGACCGCCGGTGCTCAGACCGGGACTCGTGAAGACCGGCGGCCAGATGGACCTTGTTGGGCAAGACTGTGCGCCGTGCGGATCGTGCTCGTGGTACCTGGAGGAGTCGACCCGCCGGGTGGATCGCGCGTCATCCCGTTCCTGGTCGACCTGATCGAACGGCTGAGCGCCGATCACCAGGTGCGTGTCATCGCCGTCGGCCACGACCCGCAGCCCGGCTCGTGGTCGCTGTTCGGGGCCGAGGTGGTGAACGTCCCCGTGGGGCGCCACGACAAGTCCGACATCGTCAGGGTCGTTCGGGACGTCTCGGCACTGGTCGGATCCGGCCCCCGTTCATCGCGGCCCGACATCGTCCACGGCTGGTGGGCGACGCTGCCCGGCCTCGCCGCGACCCTCGCGGCGCGACGCCATCGGTTGCCGTCGGTGCTGAGCGCGGCCGGAGGCGAGCTGGCCTGGCTGCCCGACATCGGGTACGGCGGCGGTGCTCGCGGCACGCGAGCGATGGCGCTCACGTCGTTCCGACTCGCCACCGCCGTGACCGTGGCGACGGAGTGGATGCGCGATCACGTCGTCTCGTCCGGGGGTCGGGTCGACGAACTCGTTCCCCTCGGGGCCGACCGTCGCCGATGGTCGACGACCCTCGAACCGTCGATCAGCGTCGATCCGCATCGGTTGGTCCACATCGGCAGCCTGAACCGGGTGAAGGACCAGTCGATGTTGCTCCGCGCGCTCGACATCGCGCGCCGGCACGAACCTCGGTTGCATCTCGACCTCCTGGGAGTGGACACCCTCGACGGTGAACACTCCCGTGTGATCGGCCGGCTCGGTCTCGACGCCCATGTTCGCCTGCACGGGCTCGTGCCGCACGAGCGCCTCCCCGCCCTCGTGCGTGGCGCCGGGATGCACGTGGTGTCGTCACGACACGAGGCAGGGCCCGTTGCCGTCCTGGAAGCAGCCATGTGCGGGGTGCCGACCGTGGGGACGAACGTCGGTCACGTGGCCGATCTGGCCGGGCTCGCGATGCCCGCTGCCGTCGCGGTCGGTCGGGATGCCGATCGGGACGTCGACGGTGGGGCGTCTGCTCTTGCAACGGCGATCGTCGAACTGGTGGGCGACGAACCGACGAGAACGACGCTGGCCGAACGTGCACAGCGATGGGCGCTGATCCACGATGCGGACCACACGGCCCGATCGTTCGAGGCGATCTATCGCAGGCTCGCGGCCGTCAGACCTTGACGGGCAACTGGCTGTCCATCCAGTGCTCGAGTACCGGACCGCTCTCGAAGCTGGTGATCAACGCATAACGCGGGTGCTGATGGTTGTGCACCACCACGTGCCACAGCCGTTGCGTGTCGACCGTGAACCGCGACCACTGCGGCAGGGGCACGCGCATCTCGGTCGCGGGGTCGGGCGTGCCGTCGGGGAGCGAGTCCATCAACAGCATGTAGCTGTCGGGGTCGTCGGAGAGCTCGACCCAGTTGCGAACCACCCAACCCGTGCCGTCGGGGTTGAACCGGTTGTTGTCGTCGCGGTGGATCGAGCGCAGCGCGGTCTCGTGGTCCTGTGGCGCGAGCTTGATGATCCTCACCCGTCCGAAGTTCGCACCGACCGAGGCGACGTAGTCGCGCAAGGTGGGCGCACGATCGGCGTTCGGGGTCCACAGGGCATCCTTGTCGCACTTGCCCTTGTCCCAGAAGCCGCGACAATCGAGTTGGCCATCGGCCGACGCGAGCGGCGCGAAGTTGGTGTCGCCACCGCTCTTCCAGTCCATGTACTCGAGTTGCTCCCACTCGTCCGGCGAGATCTCGAACGGCAGCGGCGACAGCGCCACGAAGCCCGTCTCGGCCAGGATCGGCAGCCGGTAGTGGTCTGACTCACTGGGGATTGCGACGCTCCAGTGTTCGATGGTGGGCCAGAAGCTCATGACCGAAAGCCTACGCCTGGGGCCCGCCGGCCACAGGTCAGGGAGCGACTGGGTCAGGGGCGCCGGGTCAGGG
>JAYUSX010000254.1:0-10195 GCA_043755475.1 Actinomycetota bacterium | reverse complement strand
GCGTAGGCCGCCAGCTCGGTGCGTCGCGGATCGATCACGATCAGGTACATCCCGTTGGCCTTGGTCGCCCGCAGGCGCACCAGGGGGTTGTAGCTCGGTACGCCACCTGGATACGAGTAGGTGCTCACGAGCGTGTTGCAGCCGATCACCATCGCGCTGTCGCTGGTCTCGAACTCGTGCACCCCGGCGAGCCACACGCCGTGGCGCATCGGGGCCACGCCCTTGGCCGGCTGGTCGATCGAGGCAGACGTGTAGAAGCTCGTGGATCCGATCGCCTGGTGGAAGGCCTTGGCCACGGGAAGCCCCGTCGCGTTCTGGTACGCCGCGGTGCCGCAGTACGTGGCCAGGCTGCGCGGCCCATGACGCTCGAGGATCGCGGCGACGCGATCGGCGATCTGATCGAAGGCGAGTGGTCCGGCGATCGGGTCGTAGGCGCCGGTCGCAGAACGGACGAGGCTCTGGCGGAGTCGCCCGTCGTGGTGGTGCTGATCGCCGAGGTGACGGCCCTTCACACAGGTGTACCCCGCGTACATCGGATCGTCCTGGACGCCATGGATTCCGACCACGCGCTCACGGCCGTCGGACCCCGTCGCGATGTCGACGTCGATGGCGCATCCGGCGTGGCAGAACCTGCAGAAGGAACGACGCGTCTCGAGCTCGTCACTGGTCACTGGCAACCCCCCATTGCGACATCTGAACTAGCGGCGCACGGTAGTCGCTGATGCGCGAACGAGCCGCCCCGGAGGGCGGCTCGTCACGAACGTCGGATGTCGCTGGATGTGGCCGGGCCGTCGCCCGACAGCTCATGCCTTGAAGAAGATCTCCGTGAGGATGAGGAAGATCGCCCACAGACCGAACGCACCGATCAACGGGTTCCTGACGCCAGGACCGTCGTACAGCATGTTGATGCCCTTGTTCGGCTGGGTCTTCCACGGCAACATGCCGAGGGCGTTCAGCTCGAGCACGACGATGAGCGCCAATGCGATCAACCAGAAGATGCCGAGCTCGGCGCCGCTCAGGACGTTGCCGGCCGACGGCGCGTGCCCGCGGTACACCATGAAGAACAGCATCGACACCGAGAAGATCGCGTTCTGACGGCTGGCCATCAGTGCCTTGCGGCCCGCAGCCGCTGCAGCGGGGTTGGCCTCGCCGCCGGCGAGCAGCGTGGCTGCATTGGCGAGCACGATCTTCTGATTGCGCCAGATGACGCCCCAGACGTTGAGCATCATGATCGTGCCCAGCACCATGCCGAGGCTGATGGCGATGTTGCCGGCGAAGGATCCCCAACCGTCTTCGCCCACCGAGCTGTAGTAGTTCTTGGTGATCCCGGTGATCAAGATGCCGGTGACGAAGGTGCTGATCGCGGACCAACGGAACCACCACAGGGCCCGGCGGGCGACCTTGTCGATCGCGATGTTGCGAGCCTTGGCCTCGTCACCGAACGCGGCGAACGCCGGCACTTGGACGAAGTTGAAGTAGTAGAGCAAGCCGATCCACATGATGCCCACGAGGACGTGGAGCCATCTGAAACCGAACGCCAGGCCAGCCTGACTGAAGAAACCGTTGTAGTCCGCTGCAAGCACTTTCCGTACCCCCTGCTTGTGAAAATCCGACGGTGGATGAACGTAGCACCGCCCTCGGACCCCGCGCGCCATTCGTCGTGCAACTGCAACCAACGGCGACCAACGGCGACCAACGGCGAACCAACGGCGAACCAACGGCGAACCCAGGGCAACCGGCTGCAGGAGCGAGGCCGCAGCCTCGGGGCGGGTCGCGCCGGCACACGTCGCAGTAACCTCTCCGACGCCATGGCTCATGAATTCATCTACACCTGTTACAAGCTCGCCCGTCACTACCCGCCCGATCGAACGGTGCTCGAGAACATCTCGCTGTCGTTCTATCCGGGCGCCAAGATCGGCGTCCTCGGCTCGAACGGTGCTGGCAAGTCGAGCCTGCTGCGGATCATGGCCGGTCTCGACGACGGGTACTCCGGCGAAGCGCGCTTGAACCCGGCCTTCAGCGTCGGCTACCTGGCCCAGGAGCCTCAGCTCGACCCGGCCAAGGACGTGAAGGGCAACGTGATGGACGGCGTCGCGGGGGTGCAGTCGATCATCGATCGCTACAACGAGGTGATGGCCATGTGGGCCGACCCCGACGCCGACTACGACAAGATCGGTGCACTGCAGGCAGAGCTCGAGGACAAGATCGCCGCCACCGACGCATGGAGTCTCGAGCGCAACGTCGAGATCGCGATGGACGCGCTGCGCTGCCCACCCGACGACGCCGACGTCACCACGCTCTCGGGTGGCGAGCGTCGCCGCGTCGCCCTGTGTCGACTGCTGCTCAGCCATCCCGACCTGCTGCTGCTCGACGAACCCACCAACCACCTCGACGCCGAGAGCGTCGACTGGCTCGAGCGCTTCCTGCAGGAGTACACCGGCACCGTCGTCGCGATCACCCACGACCGGTACTTCCTCGACAACGTGGCCAAGTGGATCCTCGAACTCGATCGCGGTCGTGGCTTCCCGTTCGAGGGCAACTACTCCTCATGGCTCGAGCAGAAGTCCGAACGGGTGGCCCGCGAAGAGAAGGGCAACGAGGCCCGGAAGCGCACCCTCGAGCGCGAGCTGGAATGGGTGAAGATGTCGCCGAAGGCCCGCCAGAGCAAGGGCAAGGCACGTCTGTCGGCGTACGACAAGCTGCAGCAGGAGGCCGAGGCGGCCGAGCGCGGACCCGACAAGTTGGAGATCACGATCCCCGTGGGCAAGCGCCTCGGCGACACGGTGATCGAGGTCGCGAACCTGCGCAAGGGGTTCGGCGACCGTCTGCTGATCGAGGACTTCTCGTTCACGCTGCCCAAGGCCGGCATCGTCGGCATCATCGGCCCCAACGGCGCCGGCAAGACCACCCTGTTCAAGATGCTCACCGGCCAGGAAACGCCCGACGAGGGATCGATCACCATCGGAGAGACCGTCGAGCTCGCCTACGTCGATCAGAGCCGCGATGCGCTCGACCCCGAGGCCACCGTGTTCGAGGAGATCACCGGGGGCATCGAACACATGAAGGTGGGTAACCGCGAGATCCACGGCCGCGCCTATTGCGCGAGCTTCAACTTCAAGGGCAGCGATCAGCAGAAGCGAGTGGGCGACCTCTCCGGCGGTGAGCGCAACCGAGTGCACCTGGCCAAGGTGCTCAAGACCGGTGGCAACGTGTTGCTGCTCGACGAGCCCACCAACGACCTCGACGTCGACACGCTCCGTGCGCTCGAGAGCGCGCTCGAGAACTACCCCGGCTGCGCCGTGGTGATCAGCCACGACCGTTGGTTCCTCGACCGGATCGCGACGCACGTGCTGGCGTTCGAAGGCGACAGCCAGGTCCGTTGGTTCGAGGGCAACTTCAGCGAGTACGAGACATGGCGGCACAAGGAGCTGGGAGCGTCGGCCGACCAGCCACATCGCATCAAGTACAAGCCGCTCGCCCGCTGAGACCTCGATCGAACGGCCACTGCCGACGCGGCCGAGCCATCAACATCGTCGCCCACTCACCATCTGGTGCAGAATGACAGCGATGGCGACCTCCGATGCGCGTGCCGACGCGCACCTCGCTGCTCGCCTCGCCACCGAGGCAGGGCACCTCCTGCTCCAGGTGCGTGAACAGCTCACGTCCCGCGGTGCCCCGCCGTGGCAGGTGATGGACTCCGGCGACCTGGCGAGCCACCGGTTCCTCGCCCAAGCGTTGCACGACGCCCATCCCGATGACGCCGTGTTGTCGGAAGAAGGCACCGAGGACCCGCGCCGGTTCACCGCCGGGCGGGTGTGGATCGTCGACCCGCTCGACGGCACCAACGAGTTCGGTGAACCCGGCCGCAGCGACTGGGCGGTCCACGTGGCGCTGTGGGAGCGTGGCGAACTGACCGCTGCGGCCGTGAGCCTGCCGGCCCACGACGTCACGTTCTCCACCGACCCGGCTCCTCCCCTGCCGCCGATCACCCGTCCTCGGCCACGCCTCATCACGTCACGAAATCGTGCGCCGTACGCGGCAGTGCGCGTGGCCAACGGTCTCGATTGCGACGCGGTGCGGCTCGGTTCGGCCGGTGCGAAGGCGATGGCAGTGGTGATCGGTGAGGCCGACATCTACGTGCACGACGGAGGCATGTACCAGTGGGATTCCGCCGCGCCTGCTGCGGTGGCGATGGCAGCGGGGTTGCACGCCAGCCGCATCGACGGCACGCCACTCGTCTACAACGAACGCGACCCCTGGCTGCCCGACTTCTTGATCTGCCGCCCGGAACTCGCCGAACCGGTCCTCGACGCGATCTGGGGCGAGCGACGCCGCACATGAGTCCCGCGGCTGCACCCGACGAGCCGAAGCACCTCGGCCGCGACGACGACCTCGACCTCGACCTCCGGGCGACGAGGTTCGAGATCGACGGTCACGTGGCCACGGTGTGGCTGCATCGCCCTCAACGCCACAACGCATGGACGGGCAGGATGCACACCGAGTACCGGTACGTGCTCGGCGTGCTGGACGCAGACCCCGAGGTGCGGGTGGTGGTGGTGACCGGCACCCCGCCGGCGTTCTGCGTGGGTGGCGACAGCGAGGCCCTTGCAGGTCACGCTGAGCGAGGCTCGTACGACGGAGGGCTCGCGGCCGACATCGCCCGACCCGGGTACGGGGTCCGACCCGAATGGGACGCCGACTTCGCCTTCCAGTTCGCGATGCGCTTCCCGATCATCGCCGCGGTGAACGGTGCGTGCGCCGGGGTGGGCCTGGCGTTGGCGCTGTTCTGCGATCTGCGGTACGGATCGGCCACGGCACGGTGCACCACCGCTGCCCCGAAACTGGGGCTGCCTGCCGAATACGGGATGAGCTGGCAACTGCCCAGGTTGGTCGGTGTCACACGGGCGTCCGACCTGCTGCTCACCGGCCGCGTGTTCACCCCCGCCGAAACCGAGCCTTGGGGCATGTGGAACGGCGTGGGTGAAGACGCCGACCAGACACTGCAGATGGCCCGCTCCACGGCGCACGTGCTCGCCCACGATGTCGGTCCCAACGCCTTGCGCACGACGAAACGACAGATCCATGCCGATCTGCTGAGCAATCATCCAGCGGGTGCGATCGACGAGGCACAACGCCTGTTGGGCGACGCAATGGGCACCGCCGAGTACCGCGAGGGAATCGCGGCCCTGCGCGAGAAGCGCCCGCCTGCGTTCTGATCATGTGGTCGTGACCCCGTCGCCGTGGCCCCAGGGTCGCGTCGTTGGGCCGGTCGGCTCATCCGCAGCGACAAGCGGTCCACGACCGAATAAACTCCCATCACGTCACACAGCGTCGTTGGCGGAGCTGATCGACGGGCACCAGGGGGACATGGTTCATGACCATTGCGGTCGATTCAACTGATGGCGGCTTCGACTTCGGTGCGCAGACCGCGACCGCGGCTGTCGCCCAGGTTCGCCGGCTGCCGGGCATCGCGATTGCGGGCATGGCCTCGCTGGGCGCAGGTGCCGTGCACGCCGCGGCGATCGGCATCCACGCCGAGCACCCCGGACTGGCCCGGATCTTCGTCGTCATCGCGGTGCTGCAACTCGGCGCGGGGCTGCTCGGTCTCGTGCGACCCGGCCGAGCCGTCGCCATCGGCACCGTCGCTGTCAACGCCGCAGCCGTGGCGGGTTGGCTCGCCACGCGGATCTCGGGCATCTCGTGGATCGAGGGCCTCGAGGTTGCCGAGGCACCGCAGTTCGCCGACACCGCGTGCGCCCTCCTCGGCGCGATCGCGGTGGGAGCGGCGCTCGCTGCAGCCATGGTGGGCTGGCACCAGGCCCGGCCGCCCCGCCTGATGATGCCCGGCCTCGCCGCTCTGGCGCTCACCGTGCCGGCCATGATGAGTGGCGGCACGCACGTGCACAGCCAAGACGACGGCGCCGCCCACGGCCACACCGCCGCAGCCGCCGTGGGCGCATCTGTCGTCACCGGCGACACGGTGCACACCGGAGACGGCCACGGCCATGACGACTCCGCCGCGGGCGCGTCCGGCGCAGCGGGCTCTGGTGGCAGCGGAGCCGCCGGCGTCACCGACACGACGGACTCGGCGGCGCACGGCCACGGTGCCGAGACGACCGTCGCCGTCGCCGAGGGCTCGGCCCCGTGGCCCCGGCCGTGGGATCCGGCCGAGCCGATCGACGTGAGCGGCGTCGAAGGTGTGACGCCCGAGCAGGAAGCTCGGGCGACCAAGCTGATCGAGGGTTCGCTTCGCGAACTGCCCAAGTTCTCCACCATCGAGGCGGCCAAGGCGGCCGGGTACACGTCCATCGGCGACGCCGGCACGGGCAGCGAGCACTACATCCGCTACGACCTGGTCCAAGACGACGTGATGCTCGATCCCAGTGCTCCCGAGTCGCTCGTCTACACCGTGAAAGGCGACGAGCGGATCCTTGCCGGAGCGATGTACATCGCCAGCGCACGACCCACCGACGACTCCACGCTCACCGATTGGGCGGGCCCGCTGATGCAGTGGCACAACCACGGCGACCTGTGCTGGGATCGTGTGAACGGCGTCCCGGCCGTGGTCGGCATCCTCCAAGCTGACGGCACCTGTGCTCGTGGCGTCAACAGTGGCGGGGCCAACCCGATGGTGCACGTCTGGATCACATCGCACGAGTGTGGCGTGTTCGCCGCCCTCGAAGGCGTCGGCGCCGGCCAGACCTCGGTGTCGGAAGAAGTGCGCGTCGACAAGTGCCAAGACCACGGCGCACACGGCGACGACGTCGCCGCCGCACCCGAACCCAAGCCGTACGATCCGACCCAGCCGATCGACCTCAGCGGCACGCGAGGCGTGACGCCGGAGCAACAGGCCTCCGCCGAGAACCTGATCGCCATCACACTCGTTCGCCTGCCGCAATGGAGCGACTACCGCACGGCCGAGAAGGCTGGGTTCCACAGCATCGGCGACGCAGCGACCGGGCACGAGCACTTCATCAACTGGGACTGGATCAACGACGGTGTCGTGCTCGACCCCGACCGGCCCGAGAGCCTGGTCTACGAGCCGCAGCCCGATGGTTCGAAGAAGCTGGTGAGTGCGATGTACATGCTCGCTGACGACGTGGCCCTCGACGACGTTCCCGACATGGGCGGTGCGCTGATGCAGTGGCACATCCACGACAACCTCTGCTTCACGACGGGCGATGCGCCCAAGGTGGCAGGCCTGGTCGATGGACAGGGCAATTGCCGAGCGGGTCTGCAGAAGTTCCGGCCGAGCCCGATGATCCACGTATGGATCACACCGCATCGTTGTGGTCCGTTCGCTGCCCTCGAAGGTGTGGGCGCAGGCCAGATCGTCGACGGCCAGGAACGCCTCTGCGACCACGCCCACGGCGAAGGCTTCTGACCAACGTTCCGTGAGCCACACCCCGCAGCATGTGTGGGTCGCGCTCACGGGTGGGTCAGGAGCGGCCGCGGAGCTCGGCGAGCACGTCGGCGGTGTGCTCGCCCAACGACGGGACGGGGCCAGGACGGAACTCGCGCCCGCCGAAGTCGACCGGGCCGTTGACCGCCCGGTAGGGCGCCTCGCCGTCGCGCGGTGTCATGTCGACGAAGGCACCGTTCGCCTGCGCCTGCGGATCGGCGATCACGTCGAAGATCGAGTTGACCGGCGCCCACCACACGTCGTGGGCGTCGAAGCGAGCGACGAGGTCGTCGAACGCGAACCGGCCGAACGCGTCGTCGAGTTCGGTGATGAGTGCCTCGCTGTTCGCCATCCTCTGCCTGGCATCGGTGAAGCGTTCGTCGGCGGCCAGTTCGGGGAGGTCCAACGCAGCCACGAGCTTCGGCCAGTGCCGGTCGGCCTCCAACAGCAACAGCCAGAACCCGCGGCCGTCGCCTGCCCGATAGCTGTTCACCAACGGGCCGCGCGTGCGTTGACGCGAACGGGTGCGCTCGATCTTGCCGAAGCGGAGCACGATGCCGATGTCCCAGCCGAGCGTGTACATCCCGGTGCGCATGAGACTGGTGGCGACCAGGCCACCTGCACCGGTGCGCTCGCGTTCGAGCAGCTTGGCCAGCACGCCGCTGAGCAGGGAAATGCCGGTGACATGATCGCCGACACCGCTGCGGAGCGAAATCGGCTGCTCGTCCGGCGGTACGTGCGCGTGGGCCAGACCGCTGCGGGCCCAGAAGGCTCCCGCGTCGTACCCGGCTCGGTTGCGGTCGGGGCCGTCGAGGCCGTACCCGGTGAGACTTGCGTACACGAGTCGAGGGTGGCGTGCGAGCACGGCATCGTGGCCGAGGCCGAGGCGTTCGAGGGCGTCCGGCCGCACGTTGGTGACAAACACGTCGGCCGTCGCCAGCAACCGCTCCATCTGCTCGCGGGCGTCGGGCGACTGCAGGTCGAGCACCACGGATCGCTTGCCACGATTGTCGATCTCGAACGGCGGCACCCCGGTCTGGTCGGCGATGCCCAGTGCCCCGAACACCCTGCGCTGCGGGTCGCCGGCGGGCGGCTCGACCTTGATCACGTCGGCGCCCCAATCGGCCATCAGGCCGGCAGCGGCAGGACCTGCGACCCACACGCCCAACTCGACGACCCGATACCCCGACAATGGTCCTGCGGTCATGTTGTCGCCTCCTGGCGTGTGGCTGTGGCGGGCGACAAGGCGTCCGCGGGCCGACGGACGGCCATCGTGCCGGCTGCGTCGCTGTCCTTGATGAACCAGGCCGCGGCAGCTGCGGCGAAGGCGAAGCCCACGGCGAACCCGAACGCGATGCGATAGCCCTTCAGGGCCTCCCCCACGTCTTCGGGCAGTGGCGGCCGGCTGAGCGACATGTACGACGCGAGCACGCTCGCCAGCACTGCGACCCCCAGCGAGACCGCGACCTGGCGTTGCGTCGAGAAGATGGCCGAGGCGCGGCCGTTGTCGGCAGGGGCGATCGTGGCGTAGCTGGCGGCCTGCATCGGCACGAAGGCAAAGCCCATGCACAGTCCACGCAGGAACATCATCCCGCGGATCAACCACAGGCTCGTGTTCTCATCGAGACCGATGAACATGCTGATCACCAGACCAGCAGTGAACAACCCCGACGTCATCAGTCGACGCGGACCGATGCGCGCATACAGACGTCCCGCGAACTGCGAGGTGATCAACACACCCAACGCCTGCGGGAACGTCGTCAGACCGCTGTGGAAGGCATCCTGTCCACGAAGCAGCTGCAGATACAACGGCATCACGAACAGCAGGCCGAGGAAGCTCATCGTCGAGAGGAGACTGACCACGTTGCACTGCCGGAAGATCCTGTTGCCCAACAGCCGCAGCGCGAGCATCGGCTGAGCGATGTGCGTCTCCACCCACACCAGCGCGACGCCCGCCGCAAGGCCTGCGATCAAGGTGATCAGTACCGGTGCGTTTCCCCATCCCGAGCGCGGACCCTCGCTGAGGGCGTACACCACGAGAGCGAGCGCGGCACCCGACAGCACGAAACCCGGCAGGTCGAATCGACCCGATGTGGGCTCTTTCTGCTCCTTGAGGAACCGGATGCCGAACCACAGACCCAGCAGACCGATGGGCACGTTGATGAGGAAGATCCACCGCCAATTGGCGTGGGTGACCAAGAGGCCGCCCAGGATGGGGCCGAGCGCCGGCGCCAGCAGGGTCGGGATCATGATGTAGGTGCTCGCCTTGGCGCGCTCGTTCGGTGGAAAGGCGCGGAACAGCATCGACACCCCGACCGGCGTGAGCATGCCCCCGCCGATTCCCTGTACCACGCGGAAGGCGATCAACTGCTCGATCGACTGGGCCGAGGCGCACAGCAACGAGCCAGCGACGAATGCCCCGAACGCGAACATGAACACCCGCTTCGTGCCGAAGCGATCGCCGAGCCACCCCGACACCGGGATCCACACGGCAAGGCTGAGGGTGTAGCCGAGCACGATCCACTCGGCGTTCTCGGTGGCGAACTCGCGGCCGAGGGCCGGGATCGCGACGTTGACGATCGTGACGTCGAGGATGTCGAGGAACAGCGCCGTGACGTAGACGATCGCCACGAGGTACTTGTAGGGCAGTCGCTTGCCGAACACGTCGACCAGCTCGTTGCCCTGCGCGTGCAGGTCGACAGCAGCCGAGGGTGGAGCAGGGGTCACAACATCGTGACCGTACCAGCGGCCCCATCCAGCTCTACGAGCGCACCGTTGGGGATGCGCTTGGTG